>JAPUIP010000323.1 GCA_027296925.1 Candidatus Poribacteria bacterium
TTCCTCGACGAGATTGGAGAGATGCCGCTCCAATTGCAGCCCAAACTGCTGCGCGTCCTCGACGATGGGAGTTTCATTCCGATGGGTGAGTCTCGTGAGAAGCGTGTCGATGTCCGCATCCTTGCCGCAACGAATGTCGACCTCCAAGCGAAGATTGCCGCAGGGGAATTTCGCGAAGACCTCTACTTTCGTTTTGCTGCCTTCACTGTTACCGTCCCGCCGATACAGGCTCGCCCGGCGGATATTCCACTGCTTGCCAACCACTTTCTCCAGATGTTCGCGACGGAAATGGGGCTCGAAACGCCCACGTTGGGCGATGAGGCACTTTCAGCTTTGGAAGCTTACCACTTCCCCGGTAACGTCCGCGAATTGAAAAATATCATTGAGCGGGCACTGATTGAAAGTGGGGGCGGCGAGATCCAAGCGCAACATTTACATTTCTTTCATCTGGCCTCGGCGGCTCCCACCCAAAGGTTACCCACCGACTCATCCGGAGAAGACGACGCTTCGTCTCTACCTCTCAACCTCAAGCAGGCTGAAGCCATGTTGATTCAACGGGCTTTGGAGCAAACCGACGGACGTATGACTGAAGCCGCTAAGCGATTGGGCATCGGCCGGAAAACACTTTATCGCAAACTACGCAACGGGCGGGACTCATAGTATTTCAGAATGACAGGTCGTGGGCGTTCGGCTAAACCGCCAAGAATTCAATGACCCGACAAAAGCTCAAAAGGAGGCTTGACAGATCGCGGTGGGTATGATACAATCGAAGCCATGTTGAATTGATAAACGCTATAATTCGGGGCGTAGCGCAGTCCGGTGAGCGCGCCTGCTTCGGGAGTAGGAAGTCGGAGGTTCAAATCCTCTCGCCCCGACCAATTTTTTATGGGACAATGGAACGGTGGAATGATAGCATAATGGGTTCATCGCTCTATTGTCCCATTTTACTGTGAGCGCGCAAATGCCAGTTCAGAAAACGCAGGCGATTGTCATTCGATCTTTTCCGCTCGGTGAGTTTGACAAGATTATCACGTTTTATACCGCTGACTTTGGCAAGATCCGAGCCGTTGCACGTCGCGTCAGGCGCCCAAAGAGCCGTTTCGGGGGCAGCCTTGAACTCCTCAATCACGGTGCGCTTGTGTTCTTTGAACGTCCGAACAAAGACCTGCACACGATCAACGACTTTGATCTGATTGACGCCTTTGACGGGATTAAAGCCGATTTTGAACGGACGGCTTATGGCTGCTATTTGGCGGAGTTGGTCGATGCAATTGAGCCGGGGCATGCGGTGGATAGAAGTGTATTTCGCCTGCTGCGACGTGCATTTGGCATGTTGACTCAGATTGATGATATCGCTTTGTTATCCCGTGCGTTTGAATTACAACTTCTTGGCCTGACCGGTTATGCGCCCCAGCTTTCGCATTGTTCGGTTTGTACGAACGTTTTCCGAGAATCAACTGTGAATTTTAGTTTCCGTTTTGGTGGCGTGCTGTGCACCAACTGTGTTGATAGAGACGCAAGGGCAATCTCAATCGCGCGCGGCAGTTGTGAGTTGATGAAACAACTGCAAAAGTCTGACCTATCCTATCTGCCACGCTTTCGCGCATCAGAACTCAACCACCGTGAAATCAAGTTTGCTCTCTCAAACTTCATCTTCTATCATACTGAACGCGCGCTCAAAAGCCTGGAATTCATTGAAAATATCAAGCTGTGAACGCTCGCATTCACAGGTGATGGTGGCATCGTAACTATGACTTTTCAAGAAATTATCCTCGCATTAGAGAGATTTTGGGCCGACTACGGCTGTACGATTCAGCAACCGTATGACATTGAGATCGGAGCAGGGACATTCAATCCCGCGACTTTTTTGCGTTGCCTTGGGCCGGAGCCGTGGCAGGCCGCCTATGTTGAGCCATCCCGACGCCCCGCCGACGCGCGATACGGAGAGAATCCGTTTCGGCTTGGCGCCTACTATCAATATCAGGTCATCCTCAAGCCAGCGCCAACAGATGTTCTGCCGCTCTACCTGGAGAGCTTGCGCCACCTCGGCGTCGATCCGCGTAAAAATGATCTCCGTTTCGTTGAGGACGATTGGGAAGCCCCAACGCTGGGAGGTTCGGGGGTCGGCTGGGAAGTCTGGTGGAATGGCGCAGAAATTACGCAATTCACCTACTTCCAGCAGATGGGGAGCATCGACCTCGATCCGATCTGCGCTGAATTGACTTACGGTTTGGAACGCATTGCAATGTATCTGCAAGATGTCGACAGCTTTTTTGAAGTCCGGTGGAATGATCAGATCCTCTACGGCGACGTGCATCACCAGAGTGAAGTCGAGTATTCGAAGTACCATTTTGAACACGCGGATGTTGAGATGTTGTTTAGCCTCTTCACATCTTACGAAAAAGAGGCGTTCGCCTGCTTGGAGCGCAGTTTAGTATTGCCGGCCGCCGATTACGTCCTGAAGTGTTCCCACGCTTTCAATGTGCTGGACGCTCGCGGTGTCATCAGTGTTACCGAGCGTGTGAGTTACATTGAGCGTGTGCGACGACTGGCGCAACGTACTGCACGGGGCTATGTCGCACAGCGCGAAGCGTTGGGATACCCATTATTGAATCGGTGGCAGGCGAAGACGGAGACAAACCCACAGAGCCGAGGCAAGGAAGAGGGGCAATCGACAACCGAGGAATCCGCGGATCTGCTGTTAGAGATTGGTACGGAGGAGATTCCCGCCGACTACATTCCCCCTGCGTTGACGCAACTTCGGGAGATTGCTGCCAAATCGCTGACGGACCGCCGGCTTGCGTTTGAAGACGTGCGGACGCTCGGCACCCCGCGTCGTTTAACGCTATGGATTAAAAACCTGGCGACGGTGCAATCGGATCAGGTGGCAGAGGTTGTAGGGCCACCCAAGCGCATTGCCTATGACGCGGAAGGCAGTCCTACGAAAGCGGCGCTCGGTTTTGCGAGAACCCAAGGCGTTCGCGTGGAGGATCTGAAGATTGTCCAAACGCAGCGCGGAGAGTACGTTGCTGCCGCTAAACTTGAACAGGGTCAACCGACAGTTGACCTACTGAAAGCGCTCTTTCCCTCCTGGATACAGTCGCTGAATTTCCCCAAAACAATGCGTTGGGATAATCTGAGGTTTGCACGTCCCATACGATGGCTGGTCGCTCTGTTTGGGGATGGGGTCGTTGATTTCCAACTCGACACCTTGCGGTCGGGCAGGCAGACTTATGGACATCGTTCGTTGAACCTTGACCCCATTGAACTGACCGATGCCTCGCTCGAAGGCTATATCGAGCGTTTGCGTCAGGTGAACGTGATTGTCGATCAGGAAGAGCGACGAGGGACCATCGAACGCCAGGTTACGGAGAAATTACAAGCCGAAGGCTTCTCGGCGCGGATCGATCCAGAATTGCTAGACACCGTCAACTTTCTGGTCGAGAACCCGCAGGCGATTGTTGGGAGTTTCAGCGAATCCCACCTCGTTCTCCCCACTGAAGTTCTCATCACGCCGATGACGAAGAATCAGCGTTACTTCCCGATGTGGAAAGCGGATGGGAAACTAGCGGCCAAGTTCGTCGCTATCTCCAACGGGACTGATGGCAACTTCGACGGTGTACGTCACGGTAACGAGCGGGTGCTTCACGCGCGGTTCAACGATGCGGAGTTTTTCTACAGCGAGGATCAGCAAACGTTGCTCGCGGACAAGGTCGATCGATTGCACAACGTTATCTTTCAGGTAAAGCTCGGTTCGCTCCACGATAAGGTTACCCGCTTGAAGGCACTGGGCGCGTTCATCGCGGATGGAATCGGCGTCGCTGAAGAAGCCAAGAATCATGCGATTCGGGCGGCATGGCTTTGTAAGGCGGATCTGACGACGCAGATGGTCATTGAGTTTCCTTCGCTACAAGGGGTCATCGGGAAACAGTACGCTGAAAACTCTGGTGAACCTCACGAAGTTGCCCTTGCCATCGCGGAGCACTACCAGCCCATCGCGGCGGATGCTTCGCTCCCAAAGACTGACGCCGGGGCAATTGTGGCGATTGCAGACAAGATCGATACAATCGTTGGATACTTCGGTATCGGAGAACGCCCGACCGGCTCACAAGATGCGTATTCGCTTCGGCGACAGGCAATCGGGACGATACGCATTCTGCATGAGCGTAATTGCCATCTCTCGCTGACCGCTGTCGTTGAAAAAGCGATCGAATTATATCGCGTGGATTTGGCGGAAGATACGCAGACTGCCGTCCTCGAATTCATTAAAGGCCGAATGGAAGTGCTACTGGCAACACGCGACCATACGCCGGATTTGATCGATGCTGTGCTGGCAACCGGCGAGGTTGATGTTATCGATATTCTAAATCGAGCGGACGTGCTGGCGGATTTCCGCACTCAACCCGACTTTGAGCGGGTGTATCCTGCACTGAATCGTATTTTGAGAATTCTGCCCGATTCGCTGCCAACGGAAATTCATGCCCATCTCCTTCAAGATGATGGGGAAAAGCGGCTATCGGAATTGGTTGACGAAGCCGACGCAACGTTGATCCGATGTATTCAGGAACGCGATTACGCGCGTCTGTTAGCCGGGCTTGCTGAGCTTCAACCTGCTATCGATCGCTTCTTCGATGAAGTGCTGGTTATGGCTGAAGACGTCGCCCTCCGGTCTAATCGACTCGCGCTATTGGGGGCGATTGCTCAAAAGGTTTACGCGCTTGCCGATTTGACGAAGTTAGTGATTGCGGGATAGTCCACGGCTGAGCACATCAGCCAATTCCAAATTTAGGGCTGGCAACCGAATCACTCCTACATTTTCGGTCACTCTGAGCGAAGCGAAGAGTCTCTTCACGCAAAGACTGAGACTCTTCGTCGCTACACGCCTCGGAATGACAAGTTGACGTCCCCTCCAAAACATAGAAAGGATGCCATGAAATGGAACGAAAAATTCTATTGTCTATCAGTTTGGTGTTGATTATCGGTTTACTCACCGGATGCGCTGAGAAGGAAGATAAGAATATCCTTGAAGCGCGAGATGCAATTGCGAGTGCAAATTACACGGCGGCTCAGAGTGCTGTACAAACCGCGCTTGCCAATAAACCAAATCTCCCGGAAGCACAATCGCTGCAGCAGGTACTTCAGTTGCGTACCGCTTCAGGGTGGAAAACCGAAGCGACTCACTGGCAGGCGGCGATACAAAAGGTTCAGGACTATTTACAGCCCCTGAATGAGGCGATTAAAACACTTGAGGCTCAGGAAGATCCAGATTCGGATGATCTCGATCGGTTGGAGCGGCTGATCCGATCCAGGAATTCGATTACCGGCTTTCTTGCGACTTCACTCGCCGAAGCTGCTGACAAGAACGCCACACTCGTTTCCGACGTAGTCAACCAGACAGGTTCGGCTGCCATCACGTTACTTCTGGAGGCGGAAAAGTGCTTCAATCCAACGGGCCGCCAAGCGGCAGCGGCGCTCATCCAGAGCCTCGGCAATACCTCGTCGGTTTCCAATTTGCTGATTGAGGCAACTCAGCACCCGGATGCCGCCATCAGAAGGCAAGCGGTTCAACACTTGGGGAATTTGGAAGACCCCCATCTGATCCCTGTATTTGAATCCATCCTCAAGAATAAGGACGAATCCCCAGATATACTTTACAACGTGATCACTGCCTTGGAGCGGCTCAAATACGAGCCAATCATCCCGGCGCTGAAACTGGCAACGCAGACGAACGCCGCTCAAGCTCGGCGGCACGCTGCAAAATTGATTGGGCAACTAAAAGCCAAGGAGGCCATCGCAGACCTCATCTCGTTGCTCGCCGATTCGGACAGTTATGTCAAAAAGAACGCAATCAATGCGCTGGTTCAGATTGGTGAACCCGCAATCAATCCCTTAATTGAAGTTCTCGATTCCGGCGCCCGGAACATCCTCCCAGATGAAAATTTAGAACTGATGGTGGTGCATCAGTACATTGCAAATGCCTATATTGATGCCACGCGACTGAAAAATCACCGAATCAACACACAAGCCGCGGCGGCTCAGGCGCTCGGTGGATTAAAAGCGACGGAGGCAATTAGCTGGCTGCTTAATCTCCTTGAGGATCACGATTTACGCGACAAGGCAGTGGCCGCCTTGATCGCAATGAAGGGGGTTGCTGTCCCAGATCTGATTCGCGCGCTGAAAGATCCGAGAGACGATATCAGAATTCAGTCCGCCGTGGTGCTGAACGGTATTGGCGATCTGCGAGCGGTGGAAGCCTTGAGCGAGACATTGGTGAATGATTCAAGGAAGGAAGTCAAAGCCACTGCGGCGAAGGCCCTAAGTACCATGAAGGGGCCCGGCAAAGATGACATTGCTCTGAATTCACTCACGCAAGCACTGGATCTGGATGATACCACCGCAGCGAATGCTGCGACCGCACTGGGCGAAATCCAAATAGGTACCGATCGAGCCATTGGGAAACTCATCGCGCTGGCGATGGACAAACGGGGGCGTGAAACCGTGCGGAGTGCTGCATTATCCGCCTTGGCGAAGCTCAAACCCACACAAGCGGTGCAGCCAATGCTGCTATTGATGTTAAGTGACGAAACCAGTCCAGCGCTTCGTAAAGGCGCAGCAACCGTTTTGGGCGAGGTGAAGGCAAAAGAATCCGTCCCCGTGCTTCTGTGGGTTTTAGGGACGCGCTATGAAGACATTAAGGACTTCCAGCGGTACATGAAACGGGGGTATAAAACCCTTGGGGGATTAAAGGATGCAATGAACTCCCTGGGCATCGAATGGACCCCCGAATATTCTCAACCCGTGTACCGAACATGGGGTGAATTGAAGCCGATTCCGAGCCTGGTCCGGAGTGAAGTCGCGCTTGCACTCGGCAAAATCAAAGGTGACGAAGTTGTCAAGCCGTTGCTCGATGCGCTCAAGGATGACGAACGCGCTGCCGTGCGTAAAAGTGCTGCGTTCGCGCTCGGAGAAATTAAAGGGGAGGCCGTGGTCGATCCGTTGATACAGGCGCTCAAAAAGGATAAGCAAGGGATTGTACGCCAGGAAGCGGCAGTGGCTTTAGGCAAAGTCGCGGGCGAGAAAGTGGTCGCCCCTTTGCTGACCGCACTGAAGAAGGACAAGTTTGAGGCAACCCGTAAAAAAGCAGCCATTGCGTTGCGCGAACTGAAGCAGGAGCTTGCCGACCACGGGTTGGTTGATGTGCTGAAAAAGGGCCTGGGCACATTCGAAGAGAGGCAGGAGGTTGAATCCGTTCAGACCGAAGTCATGCTGTCCTTGAACGTACAGGGTAATACGATCACCGCGAAATTCATACGAGACGCACTGAGATCCACAGATGACGAGTGGGCTCGTTGGGCCCTTGTAAAAACCTTAGCAAGCCTCGATGAACACAAAGATAAATCATTCCAGGATGTTTTCGTTGCGGAGTTAGAACGACCAAGTTATGTTGTTCGCAAGGCAGCAGTATCTGGGCTAGGCGCGTATAAAGATCGACAGTCATTTGATGCACTGGTTCAGGTGCTTCAGAATCTAAACGAGTACAAGTCTATTCGTGCAGCGGCTGCGGCAGCTTTGGGGGTCTTGCTTGACGAACGCGCCGCCGATCCGCTCCTTGCCGCGCTAGATGACGACAAAGCAGAAGTCCGGTTGCACGCAGCGACTGCATTAGGCGCCATCAAAAGTGCCAAAGCCGTGGATAAGCTCATCGAACTGCTCCAGAATCCGCTGGAGGATGTGTTAGTGCGAGCAGCTTGTGTGACGGCGCTGGGCTCGATTGGTGGTGAGCAAGCGGAAGCCGTCCTCCTGAAGACGTTGCGAACGGAGACCGGAGATATTTACAAGAACGCAATTACCGCGCTGGGCACGTTGAAAAGCACGAAAGCTGTTCCAGAACTCATTGCAATCTTTGAAGATCAAAGCATAGAACTGGATGCCAGTACGGAGGCCACGGCGAAGCTGTCCGCTCGGACAAAAGCTGCCGCTGCGCTTGCCGAAATTGAGGACCAACGCGCCGCTGAAGCGATAGGAAAGCGTCTGATTGACCAGACGGAATATATCGTGGCAGTAAAGGACAAGTTGGGTAAAAAAATCGACAAACGCAACTGGAGTTGGGAGCAATTTGTCGCAGCCGCCAGGCCATTTCAACTCCCCGACTTGGTTGCCCCCAAGATGATTGAACGCATCGAGAGTCCACGGACAGATTGGCCGGTTAAAGCCGCCGCCGCGGATGCGCTTGGGGGGTGTAGGACGCCAGAAGCAGCCGCGAAACTCAAGGAACTGCTCGTGGACCCCAAAGTCGAGATCCGTCGAGAGGCAGCACGTAGCATTGGCCGCGCGAAATTCAGCCAATTTAAGGCAGACATCATCAAGATGATGAAGGGCGAGACCGAGGCGAATAAAGATGTGAGACGCTGGGCAACACAGGGGGTAGGCGAACTTGCCGAGCCCTCGACGGTCCCCGATCTCGTCGAAACGCTCAATAACGACGCCAATCATGAGGAGATTCGGCGCGACGCTGCGATTGCACTTGGGAAGATCGGCAACGATGCAGCCGTGTCTGCTCTCGTCGAAAAACTGCAAACCCTTCAGGCGAGTCAGGCGGCGAAAAAGCTACGGGTAGACATTATCAAAGGGCTTGCCGAAGCGAAGCATCGAAAAGCGGTACCGATCCTCGAGACGGCGTTGGAGGATGTGGATGGTGATATCCACTTCTGGGCGGCTGATGCGCTCTTTCAGATCACCGGCGATGGGCGTGGGTATCACCGTGTGGGTTAGCCTGTCATCTTGCCCTGCTAACGGCGGCAGAAGGAGCGGTCAGCGTCCGTAACTCTATTCGCTCAAATATTAGCACATTTTTGAAAACGGCTCAAATCCAGTTTGCATAAGGGTTGTAGCCGTTAAGCACGCCAAGTTTTACGGCTTTCAATTCCGGTAAGGATTCATGGTGTCGTGGGGACCGATGGCTGATTATTCCGATTTCCTTTGGTATCGCCTCACGCCTCGCGTTTCACACGATCCACGCCCCAACGAATGGCTTGATTGACCAACCGGCGATACCCCGGATTTCCGTAGACGTGCCCATCGTGCCCGAGCTGGATGTAGGCAATGGGTGAGTTTCCGTATTGATGTGCCCAACCGATGACCGGGGCGCTGTCTGGGTGTTCTGCCTTGAGAAGCACATGCACATCCGGAGTGGCGCGAAAGTTGCCGTAAGTTTCATCCTCAACCTCGAAATCCGCAAGCCCCTTCGTCACCGGGTGATCGGCGTCGGCGATCTGTACCGTGTAGCGAACGTCGTGCTTTACCGTGCCTTCTCCGCTCTTCCAAACCCCGCCTACGATTCGCTTGTACTCATCCCAATCCGGAAACGAAATCAGCGCGTGATGTAGCGACACAATCGCTTTCCCGCGGTTCAGCAGTTCGAGATATGCCGACTGCTGCGCGGCGCTAATCTCCTGCCACATGTCGTAGAACACGAGCGCATCGTAGTCCTTTGCCCCGTCAACGCTCAGGTATTTGAACGCTTCGGGGAAGGTGACGGCGTCGTAACTGAAGTTCTCGAAACTATCGAACATCGCCCAAAACGGCTCCTCCTGGAAACCGTGTCCGCCGGTAATCACTAAAGCGTGGGTGTTTGTGTTGGTCATGGTTTTCCTCCTAAATGTTTCCGTATGAACGGGTTGATGGGAATGACAGCATAAGCGTGAAGCTTTCTCTGACGGAATTGAATCACACCGCCTCCGGCTGCCGCTTGCGAATCAAACTCGGGATAAATGATAAAAGGACGATAAACGCGGCGGCGCCCGCAAGGTATATCAACGTCTTTTTGATGTTCCCTTCGCCGACATTCACGGCTGCCCCTAATTGGACATAAGCCACTGTGCCGGGCAACATACAGATCCATGAAACAAGAAAAAAGGTAAGAAACTGGATCTTCGTGAGACCGTAAGCGTAGTTCTGCAAATTAAACGGAAAGATCGGGACGAGCCGTGTAATCATCAGCATCCGCCATCCCTGTCTCTGCACCCCTTCGTCGATCTTCCGAAACTGCGCGTTGCCCGCAACCCAGCCTGCAACCATTCCGCGTGCCACATAACGAGCGATCAGGAACGCCAGTGAGACGCCAATTACGGATCCAATTGAGGCGTAGACGACACCCCAAATCGGTCCAAAGGCAAGCCCAGAGAGCATCGTAACTGGCAAACCGGGCAGAAAGAAAACGGTTGCTGCAATGTAAAAACCGATATACACCAGCGGCGCAATCACGCCGAAGCTATTGATTTTCTCTTTGATTTTGGGGATGTTGTCCCGGGTGAGATATTCCGTGAAACCTTATTTCCTCAAGTCTCAATACACGACAGCGATCACGGCGATAGCGACGATGAGTTTGATCTGATT
>JAPUIP010000324.1 GCA_027296925.1 Candidatus Poribacteria bacterium
CGCACAGATGTGGCTACGCGGAGTGCTCCATTTTAAGAATCTTGATAGTATAACTCTCAGGTTCAATTTCGATACGCTCCCACTTTTTAAGGTGGGCTTGCACATGCATAAGAAAAAATCCAGGATTGAAATATTGGCTTAACACGGATTTACTAAACTTGCCAGTTATCCGCCCATCGTCGTCAAGCACTGGACTCGTCACCTCAATAGTTATCAGCCACTGCTTACACAGTGGAATTCCACCAAGTGCTTCAACTAAAAGTTGCACTTGGCGTTCAACTTTTTGTAAGTCATCAAAAGTCGTTATGTTCATATAAGCCCACCGTTTCCGCCTTTACCCTGGATAATCGACGCTTCGGGGTCATCATCTGCGCGGACAATGGCAATCGTGCAATTTACGACCTTCTCTACGAGAGTGGCGCCCGCATTTTTCTCGCTCCGAACGCCGGGGCAATCAAAAAGTTCGAGGGGCCAGGAAATTCATGGGAAGCCTTGATTAAATGGCACCGGAAGCATCGGCTACTTCGTCATCGTCAAATTGCTCAGACCTATGGTGTGACCAACGTGTATTTCGATCTCAAAGACCCACGCGATAACTTCGCAGATCTGCCCGATTGGATTCATTATGTGTCGGGCAAGAGTGCTGTTTTTGGATCTGATGGCGAATGGATGGCTTCAAACGCCGGCAATGAAGAGTGCCTTGTGGTCGCCGATGTGTAATATTCTCATCCCCTGATAGTTAGCACCGACCTACTGTTTTTCAACGTGAGTGGCTTTACGGGATGGCATCTCCCTCGTAATACGATTCTTGAAGTCACCGAGCCACGGCCACAGTTTCTGCACCCCAAGGTCAACCTCTACAATGACGACGGATTCATTCTCAGTTGCCTCGACAAGAATGGTTCCTTCCTGATCAAATACCGCTGACTTCATATCATAGGTTGACGAGACCAGATAGATTTGGTTTTCTATCGCCCGAGCTTGCGCTAAAGTCAAATTCCCGCCCCAGATTGGCATGAGTATGACTTCAGCGCCCCCCATCGCCAACGCTCTGGCCGGTTCCGGAAACGCGACGTCCCAGCATATCATCATCCCGATCCGGCCAAAATCTGTTTCAAATGTTGGGAAAGCATTACCCGGCGTGATTCCTCCCTGAATCTCTTCACGCGGTAAACAGACCTTTCGATATTTGCCAACCAGCGCACCATGGCGGTCGATGAGTACTGCCGTATTATATACGACCTGCTCATCGCGTTCATACAAACCAGCGACGATGTATAATCCGTTTCTTGCCGCTATCTCTCCAAGAAACGCTGTACTTGGGCCGGGAATGGGCTCACTCACTTCGAGGTAACTTTTCCCTGTGGCCACCACGGTCACGCCTTCTGGCAAGCAGACAATATCCGCACCTCGTTCCCCGGCCTGGTCCACAAGCGGGGCAAACTGCTCAAGATTATCCTGTGACGATTTGCTATTACGAGGCCGGTGGTGCACAGTTGCAAGACGGACGAGACGGGCGTCAGGTGCTTCAATCGGCTTCAGGGAAGTTCCGCCGAAATACACCGTGCCATTAGCATCCCATCTATATACCAATTCTAACCTAGCTTTGCGCGTCCCTGCGGGACTTTTATAGGCCTGCCGAATAACTGACCATCCATCGGGCGTTTGAGTTGGTTGCGTAGCGGGATATTCAGCACGTCCGATCTGCTTCCCGTGTCCGTCCTGCCATAGTAATCGGGCGAGCACACTCCGATGACTTTCCTCCACCCTATTCTGTTTAAAAAAGGTTCTAAATTCGAGGAACGATTCCGGCTGAATTTCCACCGTGCAGGTCCAGCAACCGTTCGCGAAATCCTTACCATCTCCGGCTAAGGCAAGCGTCGATTCCCCTTTGAATCGAACCTGCTCTTCTATCCAAGATTTCGGGGCGATGCTGGCTCGCTGATACTCGACACGCCATCCCTGGGGATCGATTTCCTGCACATGAGTGGGTATAGCGGCGAGTACCGCATAGATACTCACGATGGAGAAAAAACAGCTCAGTGCTACATTGGTCAATTCTATTTCCATGTTGTTATCCTCAGGTCGGTCATTAAGGAAAGCGTTGATGAACACCCTCACAACAAGCGCAGGGGTGTCAACCAGACTTGATTCACTGGCGCGAGCCGCAATGCAGTTTCTACGCCACAAGTTCGACGGGCATAATCGGTCTCATCCGCATGGTCCCGTATATTAACACGGTTTCTCTCTGTTGGTCAACGGGAATTTGTGCATTTTTAACTGGATATTAGCATGGAGATGCTGAGTGAATTTCCGTATGCTGTTTCTGCTTGTATTCAACGTATCTCACTTGAATCCGTCAAAAGAACAACCTGTTACTTCACTGATCGAAAAAGGAGAAAAATCATGAAACGGTTTTATGGTATGGTCGCAATTACGGTGTTCGCAACGATTGTTGCACATGCGTTTGCGGCAAATAAAGTTGAGCCCGGTTTTCAGGGCATTGGTGGCAAGTTTGGCGAAGTTTACGAATGTGCTTTTCCCAACACGGTCGAAGTTGACGGCGACTTCGGCGACTTCGCTTGGCGATTCGCAGGGTGGCATTTTGTCGATAACAAAACGGGCACGGGTCCGGCACCCAACGAGGCGAATGCGTCCATCTCATTTGCTGCCGTTGCCGACAATAGCTGGCTCTACGTTGCTCTCCGTGTGAAAGATGACAAGATTATTCGTGGTGAAGAACCGCCGGGGAGTTCATGGAAAGACGATTCGGTGGAGATTTACATCGACCCGAATCACGGCGAAACAGCGGGGTACGAAGCCAAAAAGGGCGATTGGGACGCTCAA
>JAPUIP010000325.1 GCA_027296925.1 Candidatus Poribacteria bacterium
AAGGTGTCGCTTCGCAAGTGGTTTATAACCATCTACCTAATGTCCACAAGTAAAAAAGGTATCTCATCTATCCAGTTAGCGAAGCAAGTAGGCGTAACACAAAAGACAGCGTGGTTTATGGATCACAGAATACGAGAAGCAATGAAACAGAACAGGGGGCAATTATTCGGCGGTGTTGAGGTGGATGAAAAATATGTGGGAGGCAAGGAAAAAAACAAGCACGCTTCAAAGCGATTACATGCTGGGCGAGGACGAGGAGCGAAAGGCAAGGTGCCAGTTGTAGGAGTATTACAGCGTGGAGGTGAGGCGAGAGCAAAGGTGGTGCCGAATGTAAAAATGAGAACAGTTGAGCAAACCATTATGGAGAACGTAAAACTCGGTTCGGATTTATTTACGGATGAGTTCGCCTCATACGCAAAGATTGACGAGTTTTTCAATCACGAATCAGTCAATCACAGCAAAGGCGAGTATGTGAAAGGCGAAGCCCACACAAACACCGCAGAAAGTTTCTGGGCCTTGTTTCAGAGAGGATATGTAGGTATTTATCACCACATGAGTAAGAAACATTTACAACGATATATGGATGAGTTCGTGTACAGATGGGGAGTAAAGTCATCGGATTTTGACGAGATATTTTCCGATCTTGTCCTGAAAGTTTCCGAAAGTGGTAGAATAAAGTATAAAGCCCTTACAAGATGATAAGACCAAGAAAATACCACGAACCATTGGGCGATACATTCTCTAGCGTCCTTCACGATATTGCGGACGTAAATAAGCCCAAAGCACATACCATACAAGCCCGCCCTTTTTTGAAATGGGTAGGAGGCAAGCGTTCGGTACTTCCCGAACTATTAGCTCGTATGCCCGCAAACTATGAGCGATATTGTGAGCCGTTTCTAGGAGGCGGTGCGTTGTACTTTGCGGTGCAACCCAAGTACGCTTACCTTTCAGATATAAACTTTCATCTTATTATTACTTTCCAAGCAGTGAGTGATGATGTGGATCGGTTGATAAACAACTTAAAAATACATGACAGAAAACACGACAAAGAATACTACCTCAAAGCCCGTGAGCGATTGTTTACCGAGAAAGACCCTGCAAAAATCGCGGGGCTATTCATCTACCTTAACAAAACCTGCTTCAATGGATTATATCGAGTCAATAAAAGCGGGAAGTTCAATGTGCCTATGGGCGACTACAAAAATCCTCCTATTGTAGACGAGGAGAATCTACGCAATGCCTCGCAAGTGCTACAAAATACAGAGGTAGCCCAGCATGACTTTACCCAGCTACCGATTCAAAAAAAACATTTTTACTACATAGACCCTCCATACCATAAAACCTATGACGGCTACAATGGGGGCGGGTTCGGAACACAAGAGCATGAAAAACTTGCGGAATACTGCAAAGAAATAGACAATAAAGGGGGCTATTTCATGGTGTCTAATTCGGACAACTCTTTTGTCCGAAAGCTATATAAGAGCTACGACATAGAGCGAGTATCAGCTTCTCGTTCCGTCTCTTGCAAAGGACACCAAAGAGGCAAAGAAAATGAACTCATCATCAGAAACTACAAGTAGCGGGGCTCATGACTCTCTAGGTAAGGTTTTGTCTGCTGCATTTAGCGCAGTCAGATTGTACCTATAAGGATTAGCGAAACTGCATCGAGGGGTTATGCAATGTGCGATTCTAATCCCCTTATTCCACCTTTTCGGTGGGTTAGGCACAGAACCCCAAAATCGGATTCAAGAGTATCACCGAAGTAATCGGCACCACCATCTCATCGTTGACAATCGGAACGTTTCCGCGCCTCGATGACGACTAATAATTCAGCGTCGGGGTGGATAAAGGTGGATTGACGTTTGAGCCACGGATAACGGCTGCGACTCACAGGCCCAAGCGGCAGCCATTTTTGGGCAACGATGCGGCAGGAATAACGCCGTGCCTTCAGTTGCCTCTGGGTCTTTGGAATATCGGCCAAACTCGATTGCACCAAAACCAAACGCCCATCCGCTTTCAGATACTGTGCCAGCCCTTGGATAATTCGGTCAATGAGCCGCCGCCCGTCGGTTCCACCATTCCAGGCGGTCTCCAGAATCGAGGTGGCGTGCCAATCCGGCGGTGTGGGGACATACGGCGGATTGGCAACGATGAGGTCAAAACGTTTGCCCTGGACCGGCTCATAGAGATCTCCGGGTGCAATCACGACATTGGAAATGCAGTTCATTTTGGCGTTGTGCCGCGCATTTTCCACGGCGAACGGATTGGTATCGGTTGCATACACTTTGTTAGCGGTCTGTGCCAGATGTAAAGCAATCACCCCACAGCCCGTGCCTAACTCCAAAATCACGTCATCGTGCGTCGGGTCCAGGTTCTCCAACAGCAGGAAGGTGTCCATTTGGGGCGGATAGACCTGGGGAAATCGCTCAATTTTCAGCGTCACGGAAAATCACTTCCATTGGTTTTGTGAAGCAGCCATCTGGATTGCCGAACCAACCGTCTGTTCATCGACCACCGTGACCGAGGCGGGTAACAATCGGATGCAGTGGTAACATAACATCTGGAGGGTGTAGGGATGTTGGTCCGATTCCTGGAGCAAGCGTTCGATGGCTGCCGGGGTGTAACTCATTTTATCTCGGACCGGCGCGGTAATCAGTTCAATAGCGGGCTCTCGTTGTAACCGCCCGACCGGAATCGGTGTAAAGATGTTGTAAAAGGGGGATGCGGCATCGGTGAGGATGCGGCATGCCTTTGGCGTGCCAGCGACAATAAACACCAAATCGGCCATTTCCTGAGACAGTCCTCGCAGCAGGCTGTAGAGCGAGTCCTCCCCAAAGTGCCGGAGATAGGCAATCTCATCAAGGAGGCAGATGATTTTGGCATTGGACTCGGTTTCCCATTTTCGGTATCGCATGAGCAACTGTCGCACGTCCGCAAGAAAAAGTCGGAAGAGATCCGGTGTCCGATGGGTGGAGACACTGACGAATGGGGTTTGCAATTGGAGATCCAGTTGGCGAAACAGGGCGCGATCCATCCGGTGATACGCCCGCGAGAAGCGCGCACTGAAGTTCCCCTTCCCTGGCAGACCAAATATGACTTCCCCCATTTGTGCAACGAACGCTTGTAAAAACTGCCCGACACTTTGCATCAGCTGAAGGTCCAGATAAAAAACCAGATGCCCATCCAGTTCGAGGGAAGACCTTAACTGGTAGAGCAGCGATGTCTTGCCAATGCGCCGCTCACCGATGAGCGCGAGATCGCGTTTCGTCGCGGGCGGGGTGTTCACATCAGTCCCAATGCGCCGGATAACATCCGCCCGGCCGAAGAATAAGTGCGACGGCTGGATGGGGAATCCGAAGATATACGGGTTGAAGTGCTCCGTCGCGCCGCCACCGCCGAGGTGCCGGCGGTTTTGAGCCCATTGGCGGTAAGCAACCAGGGCTTCGATGACGGTGTGCGTTACATAAAGGGTCGAGTAGGTTTTTGGCCAGCCGGCAGACGGCTCCTTTTGGTCCAACAGGTCGTGGGCTAAAAACTGAATCCGGTCATCGAGCTGGGGTTGCGGCTTCAGGTGCGGCTGTGCTTTGACCAGAGCCAACAGCACATCGGCCGCCACCGCGTAATTCTCATACGTGATGCCAAGTTGGGGCGGTTGGCCGGGCTCAACGATTTTCAGGTGTCCCAGATGCGTCATATCGCTCCATGGCGCGGACAACAGATAACGAATCGCACGCGACAGTGCGGTGTGTGCCCCGGTGTGCTTGCTTTGACTCAAAGCGATTGCCGCATACGCCGTTGAAGCAATATCCGGCTCATCACTGGTGTCGTGGACTGTAAAACTGCCATCGGCCCGCTGGGCTTCAATGAACCACTGCAAGCCCGAGGCGATCGCTTTATCGGCCCTGGGGATTTGGACTCGGCGCAAGGCTCCCAGCGCCATGAAGGTAAAGTAGGGATACAGCGGCCGCCCGGGCTTTTTCATTCCCCAGCCCCACCCGCCGGTAGATGATTGGTTGTCAATCAGCCAGTTGATGGCATCGTCATATAGCGCTTGCATTGATGGGGTGACGGTGGTTTTCTCTGACAAAAAAAGTGACTGAAACATCAAAACCACAAAGCCCGCCGCATCAACCGACTCATGGGAGCGGTCTGTGGGACAGTAGGGACTCCTCTCAAAGCCGTGTGCCCCGACCGCTTGGGCCACCCGTTGCCAATCTTCCTCGACCCAAGCCTTCGACCACGTGATCTCCGGAATCACGGACTGTACGAGAACCAAACTCCGCCACGCCTCGGCGGTGTTCAAAATCCCCTGCTGTTTATACACCATATCCTGCCAGCCGCCCTGGCTCCGAATCGAAAGCAGCCATTGCCCGGTCTGTGTGATGGCGTGTTCAATGAGAGAAGAGAATCCCATGCCATCGCAGTATAGCACGGGTATCGGGCATCGCAATCCATTCGCTTGCACACTTCACAGAAGAGGGGTGCTCACCGTATCGCTGACGATCTTGATGCCGTCTTCACTCACCCGGTCGCGGATGGCCTTGACGATTTCAAGGAATGGCCCGCGCTGGGAGACGTCTTCTCGTTTCCAGACGGAGATGCCCTCCTCCTTCTCTTTGATACGGATTTTCACCTCGGCGACCGTCATCTGCTCAATCACTTCCTCCTTCAGATCAATTGTCATCGTCGAGCCCTTCAAGGTTCTCACTTCCAGTTTCT
>JAPUIP010000326.1 GCA_027296925.1 Candidatus Poribacteria bacterium
GGCTTGCAGAATATGGGAGAAGCATCAGCGTTGCTCGACCTCGTCCGGGCCAGTGACATCGAGCTCTTCACCATTCCGCTGGCATCTGAACGAGCACACGAAGTCTGGGTCCGCGATTTACGATTGCCGTCGCGCGTGAGATCCGGTCAAGCCTTCGATGTCCGTGTAGTTATCGAAGCAACGGCGGACACGCAAGTCACGGTGAGGCTGTACCGCAATGATATTCCCATTACTGATGCACAATCAATAGATCTAGAGCAAGGAAAACATCCGATTGACTTCCCGCAACAGATCTCTGAGGAAGGTAGTTACGAATATCGACTGGAGCTCTCCGTCGATGATTCGATTGCCGACCTTCCGGAAAATAACACGGGCTACGGCGTCGTCCGTGTGTCTGGAAGCCCCCGCGTTTTGTACGTTGAGGGAGATGCGGAGTACGCCGATCTGTTGAAAACCGTTCTTGAGAAAAACCGGTTAACGGTCGAAGTCATTGCCTCCACCGAATTCCCAACCGACCTCGTTGCACTCCAGAACAGCGATACTCTAATCTTAAGCAATGTGTCCGCCGATGACCTATCCATGCCTCAGATGGCGCTTATTGAAAGCTATGTGCGCGATCTTGGGAAGGGTCTGGTCGTGATTGGCGGAGAACGTGCGTTCGGCAGGGGCGGCTATCACGACACGCCGCTGGAGCGGATTTTGCCCGTTGACATGACACCCCGCCAGAAAAAAGAATCCCTCGCCCTCATGCTTGTGGTTGACGCCTCTGGGAGCATGGCAAACTACGTCGGCGTGGATCAGAAAATCCGGCTGGCGATCGAAGGGGTGCGGGCATCCATCCGTGCGCTTGACGACGAAGATCGCGTCGGGGTGATAGGCTTTGCCGCGAAGATCAAGAAGGAAATTCTACTGACAACCGAGCACGAGTCGATCATCCGCGAAGTTGGAAAACTTCGCCCCGGTAGTGGTACACGGATGTATCCTGCACTGGAGCGGGCTTATGAACGCCTCAAGGTGGTTGATGCGAAACAGAAGCATATCCTGCTCCTGTCGGACGGCAAATCGGAGGGCGATTTCATCCCCTTAGTAGAGCAAAGCGCGGCGGAGGACAAAATCACCATTTCGACAATCGCCATCGGCGATGCGGATCGGGCGCTGATGAAAAGAATTGCGGAGGCTGGGGGCGGACAGGCCCGGGATGTACGGAACGTTAGCCAACTGCCGAAGGTCATGGCTGACGAAGTCCGACAGACGCAGAAATACACAGTTCAAGAACCGTTCCAGCCGATTATCAACGACGGAATGCAGCCAATCTTAGCGGGAATCGATCAGGTGCCGAAACTCTACGGCTACATCGCGACATCGGAAAAGGAGGTCGCGCAGGTCTATATCCATTCACACGAAGAGCATCCAATCCTCGCCGCGTGGCATTACGGACTCGGCAGATCTATCGCCTTTACGTCTGATGTGAAGCCGGGTTGGGCTGCGGATTGGATTGCGTGGGACAATTTCGGGAAGTTTTGGGGGCAGGTGGTGAATTGGGTTTTACCGCAGAGGGACGGAAACACCGATTTCAAGCTGGATGTATCTCACCACAACGGCAGGGGCCAGGTGATCGTCGAAACGACCTCGATTGGTCATACGGAACACACATTTGACGTGCGCGTCGCTCGACCGAACGCTGAAGGTGAAACGATCGAATTGCACCGCATCACGCCAACACGATATGCCGGGGAATTCCCTATCCGCCAGCGCGGGGTGTATCTCGTCACCGCTCAGAAGCAGCGGAATGGACAGGTCGAAAGTTCCGCCCGCGAAAGCCTTGTCCTCTCTTATCCCACGGAGTTCTCCGAATTCGAGACAAATCGTCAGTTGCTCAATGAACTTGCCAGCCAAACCAACGGAATATTTGAACCGTCTCCGGGACAGATTGCTCACCATGCTGGAAAAGGGCTTGAGCATCTGAAACCGCTTTCATTCCCCCTATTAATCGTGTGTGTCGTCCTATTCGTTTTGGAGATGATCCTTCGCCGTTTGAGTATTGGGGCGGGCTATGTCGCAGAACTTCAAGCGCAGTTGAGCGCCCTTCGACGTCGAGAGGCAGGCGCGCCATCGCCAACACTGACACGCTTACGCCAATCGAAAGCGGTTCTCGCGCAACGGGCGCCGACGACATTCACGCCTCAGCCGGCGGCGCCGGTGGGCTCCGTGCCAGCCGGACATAGCGCCGCAGGGGGCGTTCGGTCCTCAATTGGCGGTGGAACCGGACGGCTGTTGCAGGCCAAAAGACGTGCACAGGGGGGAAGGTAAAGACGATTTTTCCAAGTACATTTAAGGTTAAAGTCGGCATCAGGTTTGTACGGTATGGGGCAATCTAAATGTAAAATTATCAGCAGTTCGCAAAATGTCATTCTAAAAGGAGTGAAGAATCTCTCATTGTCCGTCAAATTGGGCTCTTTCGCTACGCCTTAGTCGGGGGTGTGCACTATACTGTGCCTTGGTCGTGGCATAATCAAATATCATGTCGAGAATGTGGTATCAAGTCATGTTTGGTACAAAAGTTGCTCTGTGTTGATTCAATCTGTAAATTCAGAAAGGAAAAACGAATGAATCGCAAGAGAACTTTAAGCGTAATGCTCGCCTTTATTGGGCTGCTGACTGGCTTGGTTCTATTGGCAAACCTCCAGGCACAAGCCCCCCGTAAAGCACAAATCGCCTTCGTCTCCGATCGGGATGGAGACTACGATATCTACCTGATGGATGCCGATGGAAAAAATCCTCGCCACCTGACAAACGATCCTGCGGCTGATTCAGCGCCAGCATGGTCCCCTGACGGTCGAAGGATTGTCTTTGAATCTAATCGAAAGGGGAATTTGGAAATTTACCTGATGGATGCGAATGGAAGAAACGTCCAGAGTCTCACGAATCACCCTGAATCAGACAGGGACCCCGCATGGTCACCCGATGGTCGAAAGATTGCTTTCTGGTCAGCTCGGGATGGAAACTTTGAAATCTACCTGATGGATGCCGATGGAAAGAATCCTCGCAACCTGACAAATCACCCTGCGCTTGACGGCTCGCCCACCTGGTCGCCTGATGGTCGAAAGATTGCTTTTGTTTCCCATCGAGACCGCGGAAATCCTAACATCTATGTAATGGACGCTGATGGAAAAAATCCTCGTAGATTAAACGGCGCTTTACGTAATACAGCTTCTCCGGCATGGTCACCCGACGGTCAGACGATTGCCTTTGCAACTCCCATAGGTGACGGAGGGTTTGGCCATGATATCTACGTGATGGATGCCGATGGAACAAACCTTCTCAGGCTTACAGGTCCTGCGACGAATGACCTCTGTCCCGTGTGGTCTCCTGACAGCCAGCAGATTGTTTTCAGCCTACAAAAAAACTTTCGAGGGAACTACGGCATCTACGTGATGGATGCCGATGGAAACAATCCCCGCAACCTGACAAACCATCGGAGTGATGACCAAGAACCCGCCTGGTTCGACCCCACCTTTTCTGTTTCCTCCGCTGGCAAGCGCATCCTCACCTGGGGCTGGCT
>JAPUIP010000327.1 GCA_027296925.1 Candidatus Poribacteria bacterium
GGTTCAGTGACTCTGACTAAGGCTGAGCCGATGCGAAATGTATCACCAATATACAAACTATCTTCCAGCAATCCTTCAGTGGTGAAGTTTTCACCGAAATACCCCCACGTCAGTTCCATATCGGCTAATTCACCGCGCCAAAATTCATAGTGTTGGGCAGGGTAGACATAAATCGCTTTATTCGGACCGCCGTGAACGGACAAGTCGGCTTGTCCATCGCCGTCTAAATTGAGGGTACGTAACCGAATAGGACCTTCAACAGGTGATTTGAAAATTGCCGTCGAGACTGTTTTCCCCTGCCAGGAGACCTCACGGGGGAGGCCAACATTGGTTGAAATGAGCTCCATTAAATATTCTCCTTTCACTTTGACAATGTGAAGTGATGCTCTATCTCTTATGCAAACCGTCCCGTATTGGCTTCATCATAGTACTTATTAATCCCCGGAACCTCCCGCATCCCGTGCCATACACCGCGAAACAGCGTCTGCCGCTTCGGCGGTAGCGATGCGATCACTGCCTCGGATGAACACGCCTTCCCCCATTTTGCATTCACCGTGTTATAACACGTAAACAGACTCAATCGGTCGCGACTTTCATTCGTCCACCGCGTTCCCGTATGGCACAGTGCTTCCGTGAAAATCACCGCCGAGCCCGCCGGACATGCATACGTCTCCCACAGCGGACTATCCCGCTCGCTCAACGCTTGAGGGCGCGGAAATGCGGCTTTGTGACTGCCCGACAAAAACATCGTCCCTCCGTCGCCTTCTTCAACTTCATTTAATTCCCAGACCACACGTGTCAGTCCGGCGTGAATCCGCCCCGGCTGCATCTGATAAATATGCGAATTGCCGCTGAAATTGAAAAACCCGCCACCGCCATGGGGATTAAAATTATCGTGTCCCGCCTGCCGATGGCTGGTATAGGTATGGTCAAACCGGAAGCCGTAACAGTCTTCGGCTGCCAAACTTTGATGGGAGAGAATCGCGTTCAACACGCCCACCACCACGGGATGATCCAGCAGAATTTGAGAGGGACCGCCGTGATTGTCTTGCGCCTCTGGCGGCAACGAATCGCGTTCATAAAGGAATTTCATCTGATGTTCGCGAATCGGTCCAAGCTGTTCTTCGCTTAATAGTCCGGGCAAAGTTATCCAGCCTTTTAAATCAAAAATGTACTTCTGTTGCTCGCTCATCGGCACGACGGGCAATCCGTCGGCATTGGTTGTTGGCAAAAGCGTTCCGTCCATAAAATCCTCACCTTCGGTTACAATCTGGGTTAAGCCACCGGTCGAGACGTTGTCCAGGGGGTATGTGCCTCAAAAGCAGCCGACGCCCGCAGGACGGTGACATCGTCACGCCATCGACCAACAATTTGCAGGCCAACCGGCAGCCCCTCGCGAGTTTTGCCACACGGCACGGTCGCCGCGGGCTGTCCAGTGATGTTAAATGGGTAAGTAAATGCCGTCCAATCCAGATATGTTGTCGATTGTCCATGAATCTCACCGGGATGGTCATCTCCGGCGGGGAACGCCGTTATCGGAAGCGTGGGTGTCAGCAGCAGGTCATAGCTTTGCATGAAGTTGCGCCAAGCGTGGTAGTAGTCATGCCGGCGGGCGTTGGCGGCGGCGAGCTCTGCCGCAGAAAATTGCTGTCCCCGTTCAATCACGGTCAAAAGCCCCGGATCGATTCTGTCGCGAACGGCGTCCAGATTATCCCGAAAAACGCCAGCAAATGCAGACGACCAGATCACGTTCAGAATATTCTCCCACGGCGAAGGTATTCCGGGCTGGACCTCCTCGACGTGGCAGCCCAGTTCGCTGAAGCTTGCTGCGGCCTTCGTCGCAATCTCACGCACTTCCGGATCAACCGGCGCATAGCCCAAATCCGGGGACCAGCCCACCCGAAGCCCGGCGATATCCCCCTTCATCGCTGCGAGGTAATTGATGTCGGTAGATATCGACGTCGGATCGCGGGGCTCGGCACCCGCCATCACCGTGAGCATGAGGGCGGCGTCGGCGACAGTCCGCGTCATGGGGCCGGCGTGCGAAAGGAACTCAACAGCACTCGCCGGATACTGTGGAACGAGTCCCCACGATGGTTTTAGCCCATAGATGCCGCAAAATGCAGCGGGAATACGGATTGAACCCGCGCCATCAGTGCCTTGGGAGAGCGTCGAAAGTCCAGCCGCCACCGCCGCACCCGCCCCGCCGCTTGACCCACCAGCCGTACGACCATGTTTCCACGGATTGTGTGTCGGACCGATGATGCGGTTTGCGGAGTCCCCTTTCCACCCCAATTCGGGCGTATTCGTCTTGCCAAGCATAACAATGCCGGCTGCATAGAGACGCTCGGCAATGGGGGCATCAAAGTCTGGTACGCAGTCCTTGTAAAGCAGGGAGCCACGGGTCGTGCGAATGCCTTTCGTTACGGTCAGGTCCTTGAGCGATGTGGGAATTCCGGACAGCAGCGGTGGCGCGTCACCCAAAGCATACGCCGCTTCAGCCGTACGCGCCTGTTCGCGTGCGAGTTCTGCGGTTACCGTGATGAAGGCACCGAGGCTTGGGTTCAGAGAGGTTATGCGGTCAAGCACCGCGTCGGTCACTTCAACCGGCGAGACCTCCCGTTTTTGATATAAAGCGCGCAACGCTTGAGCGGACAGATAGCAAAGATCGGTTGTATCCATGTCACTTCCTCAGACGAATTTTAACGATTCGGACATACTGTCCTATCCGGGAATCGCTCACGTCGAGCCGGGCTGACACGTTTCTGTTTTACCGTTTCCTACAGACGCAAAACTTGAGAAGACTTTCTTCGGTTTTTGCTCACCGCAATTGGGACAGGCGAGTTCTTTGGGCTCTGCATGTAAGCTTTGCAAGACTTCAAATTTGGATGTGCATTTTTGGCATTGATATTCGTAAATTGGCATGTGTCTAACCTCCGTCATTTAGATGATGCAGATCTGTATTATCTCATAAGAGAATCCGCCTGTCGATCCTTTTTTGGGGCGCGGTGTCAATCACGACGCAGAAACGGTTGATTGACTTTCAGCTTAACATCACACCATTCTGCCGCACCGACCCCGGTGCGTGTCCCGTTAATCGACGACACATGAAGTTCCATCTGTCATTTTTTCAATCCTGCCGCTTTTGCTTCTGTCGCAATACCCAGCAAAAATGAGCAATCTCAGACCTTGCACTAAGCACAGAATGATGGTAGCATATTGAGCCAATAATAGGCGAAAGGGGCGGGACAATGCGTTCAGACCAACCAGCGGTGAATCGCATGAACAACCGAGAAGCAGATGCGGTTGAAAATCGATCGCTATTTTCAGATTATTACCTGGGTTCGCTCATTACCGAACACCCGCAGTGGGGAGACACGCCCGATATCGAATCGATCTACGCGGAGATGAATGCCCTCTACGAAGCGATCAGGCTGAATGCTGAGAAGTTGAATGAAGCGCAGACGGAGGAAGATTTCATCAAACCGGCATTGGAACTGTTGGGACATGCTTTCGAGGTTCAACCGTCGCTCCAAACTTCGCAGGGAACGAAGCGTCCGGATTACGCCTTTTTTGCATCGGAGGCTGCACTCAACGATGCCCAACCCCATGTCAACACGAATGCGCTTTTCAAGACGGCAATCGCAGTCGGGGACGCGAAGGTGTGGTCGCGTGATTTAGATCGGAAGATGACGGGCAGGGGCAACCCTTTCGACAACTCTAACCCGTCCTACCAGATCGACTTCTACCTGCGCCAGACGGATAAAACGTGGGGAATTCTCACCAACGGCAGACAGTGGCGACTCTACAACCGGCAGACCAGCTACCGGCTCGATTGCTTTTATCAGGTCGATCTTTCCGTCATTCTGAGTGGAACGAAGAATCTCAATGCTTTCCGCTACTTCTACTGCCTCTTCCGTCGAGACGCTTTTCTGCCGGACGCGGAGGGAAGATGCTTCCTTGACGCGGTGCTGGCAGGGAGTCAACAACATACCGTCGGTGTCTCCGGCGATCTGAAAAACCGTGTTTACGAGGCGTTGCGCTTGCTGATTGGTGGCTTCCTTGACCATCCCCGCAACGCCTTCGACAAAACCGACCCACCGCTCGATGAGATTCACACCAACGGCCTGATTCTCCTCTACCGGGTGCTTTTTATCCTCTATGCCGAAAGCCGTGGGTTGCTGCCGGTGGAAAATCCTGATTACGCCGCGCACTATAGCCTTGCACATCTAGCAACGGAAATTCACGAAAAGCTCGATCGCGGCGCCCCAATCATTCCAACGATGACCGATTATTGGGCGCGGCTACGTGGGCTGTTTGCGCTCATCAACGACGGTTGGGAAGACCTCATCCCGCAATACAACGGTGGGCTTTTTAATCCGGAGCAGCACCCGTTCCTTGAGCGGCATGAATTCGGTAACGATGTGCTGGCAAAAGTCATAGATCTCCTGACGCGGACGAAGGACGGGGAACGGATCACATATCGCGATCTGGAGGTTCGGCATCTCGGCAGTATCTACGAAGGCTTGCTCGAATATCAACCGCGAATCGCCGCCGAAGACATGGTCATTGTCTCGCGGAAGAAAAAGGAAACCATCGAACCGAAAGCAAAGCATCCGAACCGTGATGTGGCTTACCCCGCTGCAACGGTCTACCTCTTGACAGATAAGGGTAAGCGGAAGTCCACGGGCAGCTACTACACGCCGGATTATATCGTCCGCTACATCGTCGAAAACACCCTGGCGCCCCTGTGCGAGGGGAAAAGCGTTGACGAGATTCTATCGTTGAAGATCCTCGATCCGGCGACCGGCAGCGGCCACTTTCTCGTGGGCGTGGTGGATTACCTTGCCGAAGAACTGGTGACGCATCCCCAAGCTCCGTCCATTTCGGACGATAGCGACACGGAGATTGCCTACTGGCGAAGGCGCGTTATCGAGTCATGCGTCTACGGTGTGGACGTTAACCCGATGGCGGTCGAGCTGGCGAAACTGTCGCTTTGGCTGCATACCGTCGCGAAGGGCGAACCGCTCTCGTTCCTCGACCATCACATCCGTTGCGGAAATTCCCTAATTGGCGCGCAGATTCGCGATCTGTCGCACCTGCCGACGCTCAAGCAAAGTCGCCGTAAGAAAGTCGAAGAGCAGACGGAATTTGCGATGGAGTTTGAATTCACCCAAACCGTCGCAACAGCTATCGGTCACTACCTGCTGATTGAGGAGATGGAGAGCCGCACCGCAGATCAGATCCACGCAAAGGAGCACGAACTGGACATCGCCCAAACGATGCTTCGCTATCATAAAGGCGTTGCGAACCTCTGGACGAGCATCTATTTCGGAAACGATGTTTCTCGATCTGCGTATCATCAGGCGTTGAATGTGCTGCGATCCAAGAAAACAGTGGATTTGGAGAATCTTCTGTGTTACCGTCGGGCGCAGAAGATCGCCGCCGAGAAGCGGTTCTTCCATTGGGAGATCGAGTTCCCCGAAGTGTTTCGTGACAAATACGGTCGGGAGAAGGATAATCCGGGCTTTGACGCGGTTGTGGGGAATCCGCCGTATGTCCGAAGTATCCGACTGAAGGAAGTGGATCTACCCGTTTGGAGTTACTACACAACCGTCTACAGAACGGCTAGCGCCCGGGAGTTTGACATTTATCTCTGTTTCGCTGAACATGGGCTTGAGGCTTTGAAATCCGATGGCCGCCTCGGGATGATTCTCCCCAACAAGTGGTTCACAACTCGTGTCGGCGAAACTATTCGATCGTTGCTTGCCGCGAAACAAGCTGTCGAACAGATTGTGGACTTTGGACATTTTCAAGTATTCGAGGGTACCACAACGTATACCTGTCTGCTTTTCCTTTCTGGAAGTCCGTGTGACGGCATACATGTGAACGTGCTTCAGAGCGTCGATGGATCTGTAGATCCTTTGCCGAGCATTAGGGGACAGTGGCAAACTGGAGAAAAATCGAGCGAGGCGCTGGATGCCGACTCATGGACGTTTGCCTTGGGTCCGGTAGCATTTCTTTTGGAGAAACTCAGGGGACTTTCTGCGCTTTCTGACATTGCCACCGTGTTTAGCGGAGTAGGTACTCGTGCGGACAGTGTTTTCTTCATGCAACGTGAAGGCAACCGGCTTTATTCTCGCTCGCTATCGCGGTGGGTCGAAATTGAAGATGGTGCGATGCGACCGGCTTTAACTGGAAGGGATATTGATCCGTATTTCTACGAGACAGAGAATCACTTGCTTTTTCCTTATCGGTTAATCGCGGACAAAGCAGTTTTAATTCCGGTAGAGGAAATGGAAGCGAAATATCCTCTGGCTTGGGCATATTTGAACGATGCGACCAATCGCGAGTTTCTGGAACAACGTGACCGAGGAAAGTATAAGAATCGAAGCAATTGGTATTGCTACAGCTATCCTCGCAACATGCACTTACAGGATCTGTCGAAGATTGTCCTGCCTGATGTTGCGGGGCGGGCAGAATTCGCTTGTGATTTTGAGGGGCGTCACATCATTGATACCGCCTATGCTATTCGGCCAAAAAAAGAGGTTGAAGTATCTCAGCTTGCGCTCACAGCAATTCTCAACAGTTCGTTAATGACCTTCTTTTTGAAGCAAACCGGAACGGACTTGCGTGGGGGCTACTTCCGCATGAAGACAGCGTACCTAAATCCTTTCCCCGTGCCTCGCATCAACTTCATCACCCCCGACGACGAACGCGACCGTCAACTCGAAAAAGCGGTGAAACTCTACGAGTTCTGCTTGAGCAAAGGGAGTACCGACTGCGTACTCGGCTTTGTGAAGTACCACCTCAGCGCCGAGCCGGAGCGTTCCGACGTCGTCCACGACCTGCTGGCATTCCTCGCCGAACAGATGATTGAGATGAACAAAGCCAAACGGGAGGAGATCCGCGGCTTCCTGCGGTGGCTGGAAAGAGCGATTGAAGCCGAAATCGATACGCTCAAGAACAAGACCGCGCTTCAGACTTACTACAATTTGGGGTTGAGTGAACTGATTGGCGTCTTGAAGAAAAACCGTCGGGCAATCGGCGTTGACCCATCGGGGCGAGATTTCCAGGAACTGCTTGAACGCGAGTTTACCGCGAGCCATGATAAGCTAACACCGCTGCTCGCTCGCCTCCAAAAGACCGACGAACTCATCGAGCAGGTCGTCTACCAACTCTACGGATTGACAGACGAAGAAATCGCAGTTGTGGAAGGCAAAGTGTGATTGGAGCCTTCGTCCGAACAAAAGACGATTCTCAAAAGGATTGATGGCCCTAGAGCGTGTTGACGA
>JAPUIP010000328.1 GCA_027296925.1 Candidatus Poribacteria bacterium
CGAAGCTTACCTCGAAAGCTTGTCCCGAACTTTGAGGGGCTCGGCACAGGCAGCACAGGCGGCACAGGCGCGACAGGCGGGATTCCATAACGGGCAGTTCCTTGCCCGCCTGAGGGTAATAGGGTCGGATTGAAAAAGCCAGATAGATTCAGGCTTCTGCCGATCTGAAATGTAAAGTTTGTTTTTGAAAATTAAGAATCTCTCTGCATCCGAGGTCCTTCACGGAGTTTGGTACATATTCCTTAAGTCCCGATAAAGACTTTATTACTTTTCGGTGCAGCCCCGTGTGGCTGCCAAAGCGCACACATCGGTGCGCCGTTACAGAATGCTTTGCTTCTAAACGGAACCGGTATAAGATGGTCAGCACAATTTATCACATTTCCCAATCCCCGTCAATCATAAATATCAAATGACTGCCATGAAAATTTCGACACTTTGGTGTTGACCCCAATTCGACTTTCTGCTACAATGCAAAACGAGGCGAAACATGCAAATTCAAGCAGCCGCACAAATCAGATCCTCTCATCCCTGATAGAGATAAAGGAGTAAGCGATGCCAGTCACTGATGTATTACGCGCGAAAGTCCGCGCTGAACTGCCTGAAGTCGAAGAGATCACGAACCCCGAATTGCACGAGAAGGTGATCGAGGCCTGGGCGACTGCGCTGGATGGCAGCAGTTTTGGCGCAATTTCCGAAATCCGACCATCGGGGAATCCCGACACCCCGCCGCTTAAACGCGGTACACAGACCGACCACATCCGCGGTGTCACGCGGCTGGCCATGCGCATCAGCGACGAGCTGACGGAGATGTTCCCTGAACTCAAGGTAGACCGTGACCTCCTGATTGCCTGCGCATTGTGCCATGATGTGGGCAAACCGTGGGAGTTCGATCCGGAGAATCAAGCCCGCTGGCGAGGTTCCCCGCGTGCCGCTGGGCGTCCATCGATTCGACATCCGGCTTACGGTGTGCATATCTGTCTGACCGTGGGGCTTCCAGAGGAGGTCGCGCACGTTGCCGGTGCGCATTCGGGCGAAGGCGAGTTGATTGTCCGCAGCCTGGAGAACACGATCGTCCATCATGCCGATTACGCCTTTTGGCGCGTACTGGACGCCGGCGGTCTACTAGATCACGCAGACAAAGGCTAATATTTTTCCCATTTGGAGCAATCCCCTTTCAGACTGAGGTTGGGGTTCTGTCCAATGGAGAAACGCTGTTCCGAACGTAGAGGAGAGATTTGCCATGACACCCGAAGAGTTGTATCGCTACGATGTGAACGGGTATCTCCTAATTGAAAATGCCATCGAACCGGATTATCTGGATGGCTTAAACGAGCGTCTGGATATCTGGGAAGAAAAGGCGTTACAGGATTTCCGGGCCCTGCCACAAACAGCAAATCCCGAAGTGAGGTACGACGACATTCTGAATCAGGAACCGTCGCTGCTTCCGCTTGTCGTCAATCCGAAAGTGCTACCGTATATCGATGAGATGGTGAGCCGGCCCAGGCTCAAGTCGACCTGGCTGACTTTCAAATGGAATGGCGGCAGAACGACTTTTCACTCAAATCATACGCCATCGGTGACGCACGATTTTTATCATTTTAACGGCCGCATCCACCACAACCTCTTCCAGGTGTTCTATGCAATGCGAGACATCGGCCCCGGTGAGGGTGGGTTGAAGGTGATTCCGGGTAGCCACAAGGCGAACTATCCCCCGCCACCGGACGAGACTTTGGAGGACATGCACGTTGAGATTCCGATGAAAGCCGGATCTGTCCTGCTCTTTACCCACGACATGCGTCACGGCTCTCTCAACACCTCCGATAAAGTGCGCCGGACGATCATCTTTACCTACTGCCCCGGTGTCATTGCGAATTCCTTCGGCGGTGATACACTTTACCAACGCCTATTTGAAGAGGCGCCCGAGGGAAGCTGGATGAAGTACCTCCTGCGCCAGCCCCACGGCTTCCTGGAGGTTTACCCGAAACCGGAAGGCCGCGTGTATACCGAAGGTTGAAGGGGCACAGTATGATCTTCCCACAGAATGACGCAATCGGCAACGTGCTTCAGAGCGAGCGCCTTATACCAATTCTGGATCAATCCGCTACGAACCCACTTCAGAAATGAACCGCAATGTGAGCCACGGAATCACACCGAATGACACGGAAAGATTGCGTTCATTTCCGTGATGTTCCGTGTGTTTCTGTGGCTGAAAAATGGGGTTGGTAGCCTTCAGATTTGGTATTATACTACATTCGCGTTATCCAGGTTGACGGCGAGATGGCTTGGTCGTCCCCGATCTGGGTCGAACCCACCTAACAGATTCAAAGGAGCTTCCACATGATCCGAATTCCAATTACCATGTGTCACGGCATCAATCCAAACGGCGACTATCCATTGACCGCAGAACACCTTGAGAAGCTGGCGAAAATCGCGGCTGACATGAACTTTCAGTCAATCGATTACAATCAGCTTTCTCGATGGTTCGAAGGCGAGGAACTGCCTTCTCGACCGATTATGTTTGACTTCGACCACCCCGTGAAATCAATGCGCTATGAAATGCACGATGTTCTGGCCAAATATGGCTATTCCGGAAATCTGTTTATCAATACCGGCCCGATTAATGAACTTTATGCCGCGCCCCTACCACCGGATAACCGGCGCGAGATTATGACCTGGGATGAGATCGGTGAGTTGATAGAAAGCGGCTGGCATATTGGGGCGCATACGGTAACGCATCCGAATCTATCGCAGCTTTCCCTTGAAGATCCGTCCGGCGAGAAACTGCGCGCTGAGCTTGAGCAGTGCGATGAAACATTGAAAAAGCATCTCGGCATCACGGCGGAAGATTTTGCTTTTACGGGTACGAGTTGGAGCAGTATCGCTGAACGGGAGGTTTCAAAAAGATACCGATTTGGCAGGCTCTGGATCGTGGGGACTGAATATCAGGTTGATGGAAAGACAATGAGATACGCCGAGCTCGTCGGCGTCGATGCGCCCGACGAAGCGGACGGCGGCCCGCCGATGGCTGCACGTTATATTACAAAAGATTCCCACCGCTATCGTCTGCCGTCTATGGAAATTCAGCGGTCACTGATTTACGCCCCCGACGCATTTCGGCGCTACCTCGAAGGGGCGTTAGTCAGTTGAAGCCCATCGTTGCTCAAGACATCCAAAAGATGAGTCCCGGCTCATAAGGATGGTGGAGATTTTCATGCTGTGGCAGGATGCGTAGCGTATAACCGTGCAATCCGGGGTTTGAAGCGGCAATTGCCCCCTCGAAGAGATAAGTACCGTCACCGACCTCCGAAACGAAATTTATCGGCGTCGCTTCGGCATTGACAATTTTACCGCCAGGTTCAAGCAAACCGTGGTAGAGTTGAACGTCAACCTCTTTCGGCGATATAGCTCCTAAGTAGACGTGGGCTTTGATCCATAAATTTTCACCGGCTTGGAATTCCACGGACGGATGGTCCTCGACGCGATCGACGCGGATTTTTGACCATTCCTGTCGAAGGTGAGCTTTCCACTGTGCTAACGCTTTGCCTCGCCTTGCATTGTCTTCACTTAATCGCTGCCAGCGCTGATGGGCGGGAAAGTAGAAACGCTCGGCATATTCAGAGACCATGCGTTTTGTGTTAAAAATTGGCGCGAGGTTTCGCAGTGCCAACTTCATCTGATTGACCCATTGATGGGGAATATCGTCACGTCCCCGGTTGTAAAACATCGGGACAATTTCCTGCTCCAAGGTGTCGTAGATTGCGTTTGCCTCCACCTTGTTCTGGTATTCCAGATCCGAGTACACCTCGCCCTGACCGATTGTCCAACCGCCACCAAACTGATATCCTTCTGCCCACCAGCCATCAGGCACGCTGAGGTTGAGGACGCCATTGGCGGCGGCCTTCATTCCGCTTGTGCCACTTGCTTCGAACGGAGGCAGTGGCGTATTGAGCCAGACATCAACCCCTTGCACCAGATACCGGGCAACGCATATATCATAGTCTTCGATGAAAATAATCTTGTAGCGAAACCGGTCATCTCGCAAAGCAAGCCGGCAAATCTCCTGAATGAGCACTTTCCCCTCATGGTCATGCGGGTGGGCTTTCCCGGCAAAGATGACTTGTACCGGGCGATCCGGATGATTCAGAATCTGTGCAAGCCGCTCAGGATTGCGAAAGAGAAGCGTCGCCCGTTTATACGTAGCAAAACGTCGGGCAAACCCGATCGTCAAAACTTCGGGATTCAAAATCTCATCGGTCACCCGGATTTCCGCTGGAGACGCACTCACTCGTATCAGTTGCTGCCGGAGTCTTCGACGCGCAAAAGCGACAAGACGCTCCCGACGACGTTCATGCGTTCGCCACAACTCGGTTTGAGGAATTCGATCGACTTGCGTCCAAATGCTCTCATCAGTGGGTAAGCTCTCGATCCAACGTGGTCCCAGATAGCGATCAAACAGCCCTTTCATGTCGCTGGAAATCCACGAGCGTGTATGGATGCCGTTTGTGACCGATTGAATCGGCACCTCATTCTCCGGCAATTCCGGCCAGAACGCTTTCCACATATTGCGCGAGACTTTGCCGTGTATCTGACTGACACCGTTGCAGAACGCGGACAGGCGCAGGGCCAGAACCGCCATGCTGAAACCGTTGTTGACATCCGAAGCGTTCTCCTGACCAAGCGCGAGAAATGCTTCCCGGGAAATCCCAAGCGCCGCATAATAATTGCTGAAATGACTATCGACCAGATCGGCTGGGAAAATATCGATCCCCGCCGGGACAGGTGTGTGAGTCGTAAAGATATTCCCAGCGGTTGTTGCCTCGCACGCTTCATCAAACCCAAGCCCCTGCTGCTCCATTAATTGACGAATGCGTTCGATTGCAAGAAATGCTGAGTGTCCTTCGTTCATGTGGCAGACAGTTGGATGGATACCAAGTTCAATTAAAGCGCGATATCCACCGATTCCCAAGAGCATTTCCTGGCGTATGCGCATCCGGGAATCCCCGCCATAAAGATATGCAGTAATGTCACGCAGGTTGGGAGTGGTATTTTCAGGAGTGTTGGTGTCCAGGAGATACAAGGGGATTCGCCCGACCTGAACCCGCCACACCTGGGCGTAGGCTCTTCCCTCTGGATAGTCCACGGTCACCATCACCGGCGAATCATCTGCTCGACGCATCAATTGAATCGGCATATTGTAAAAGTCATTTGCCGGATAGGAAGCGATTTGCCACCCTTCCAAATCGAGTTGTTGACGGAAGTAGCCGTGTTGATAAAGCAATCCGACTCCGACGAGCGGCAGCCCCAGATAGCTTGACGACTTGAGGTGATCTCCGGAGAGTACGCCTAATCCCCCAGAATAAAGGGGCAAACATTCCGTAATTCCAAACTCTGCCGAAAAGTAAGCGATACTGAGATCTTCAAGCCCGTTTCCGCGGAAGCCGCTTCCAAACCATGACGGTGCTGCCATATACGCATCGAGCTTACGGTAGACAGAATCCAAATGTTCAAGGAATGCCTCATCTTGAGCCGCCGCTTCTAGTCGTTCCTGGGAGATAATTCCAAGCATAACTACGGGGTTATGATATGCGGCTTCCCAAAGCTCTGAATCCAAATGGTGGAAAAGGGTAATTGCCTCGTGATCCCAGCACCACCAAAGGTTTAGGGCAAGCTCGTGTAATGGTTTGAGCGACTCCGGAAATGATGGAACAACGGTGAAGCGGCGAATTGGTTTCATGTCAAACTCCTCATGTCATTCGGCGGACAAATCGTAGAATTGGTGTAGCTTCTTTCGTCTACCCTCTTTGTCGGCTAATTTGGCTTCCGCTTTAGCGAGATTTTCTGAAAAATGTGAATGCGATTGGGTCATGCCCACCGGGGGTGATTCCCTCCAAATCTCTGTTCGCTGATGTTCCAGAGTTCAGCCAGCCCCAACTCTCGGATGTGGTCTAACCCCGGCAGAAACCGATCACCGATGCGCCTCAGCCAACCCCGTAGCTCGGCTTCGAGTTCATCCCGGATCGATTGATAAGCGGGGTCAGCGATACGATTATAGCGTTGATACGGGTCGGCGAGGTTATCGTACAGCACCCAGCCGGCGCCGTCCTGAAATCTCGCGTAGGTGTGCCGCCGGGTTCGGACCCCTCGCCATTCACGGATACCCCCTCCAAATCCCTCGCCGCCCGGTAGCGGAATCTCAAGCAGCACCGAATTCGGTTCATCGATGGTCTGGCCGCGTATCGCCTCCGACAAATCGAGACCCTGCACATCCGCTGGAATCGGCAGGCCACAAAGCGAAAGAAAGGTCGGCGCAAAATCGACAATGCTCAACAAGGTGTCACGGGAAACGCCGGCGGGCACCGTGCCGGGCCACCGAATCAGAAACGGCACGCGGATGGATTCCTCCCACGGCCGCTCTTTGCGTACCTCGCCTTGACTGCTAAGCATATCGCCGTGATCGGAGGTGTAAACCAAAATCGTGTCCTCCGCCATGCCGAGCTCTTCCAACGCTTTCATAAGCCGGCCCAGGTTTGCGTCCAGTGCCGTGATGTGGGCATAGTAACCGGCGAGGTCATCCCGATTCGCGCCTTCGGCGTTGGGGCGTAGCGTGAGCCGACCCGGATCATACATCACCTGGTACTGCACTGGCACCTGCTCATACGGATTGTGTGGTGGTCCCCAACTTAGATATAGACAGAATGGTTCATCGGCGTGTTCCCTGCAATACTGGATCGCCAAGTCCGTTTGGAGGTCCGGCTCGTAACCGTCGATGGCGATCCGGTTTCCGTCGCTGTCGTGATATTGGGCGTCGAAGTAGTTGTGGTGGCAGTTCCAGCCGGCCCAATAATCAAAGCCGAAGCGCATTTCCGCCGTCATGAATTTGTCTCGCGGCATCCCGCCGAGATGCCACTTGCCGATGTATCCCGTTTGGTATCCGGCTTCCTTGAAAACCTGAGCGATTCCCCTTTCGGAGAGCGGCAACGGCAGATCGTTGGACACCGCTTTATGGCTGAGCGGGTGCTTTCCTGTCATGATACACCCACGCGCGGGAACACACAGGGGGATATTGCTAATCGTATGGGTGAAATGTGTCCCCTCTTGGGCAAGTTCATCCATGTTGGGCGTTATCACGTCTGGATTGCCGGCGCAACCCATATCACAGTAACGGTGCTGATCCGAAAAAACGAGGAGGAAATTGGGCGAACGCGCCACGATGAGTTCTCCTGTCTATTACACTTCAACTTGTATCCATAGATTTTAATCTGTGCCATTGTATTTCCGCTAGGCTATCTGCCTGATAAGATTTAGGCCGTCACAATCTCGACACCGGTTTCCGTCACCCGAACCGTGTGTTCCCATTGCGCTGACAGCGAACCATCGACGGTGACGACCGTCCAGCCATCTGACAGCGTTTTGCACTCCCGACGTCCGGCATTAATCATCGGCTCAATGGTGAACACCATATTCGGTACTAACGCTGCGCCACTGTTTCTATGGCCATAATGGAGAATCTGAGGGGGTTCCCAAAATCTTAGACCTGTGCCGTGCCCACACAATTCCCGGACAACGGAATAGCCATGACTCTCCGCGTGCTGCTGGATGACGTAGCCAATGTCTCCAACGGTGTTAGAGGGTTTCACTTCTTGGATGCCGAGGTGGAGGCATTCTTTGGTCACCGCGATCAGTTTCAACGCCTCTTCGGACGTTTCGCCAATTACAAACATGCGGCTGGTATCCCCAAAATATCCATTTAAGATGGGAGTCACATCGACATTGACGCTATCCCCGTCCTTCAATACCGTATCATCTGGGATGCCGTGACAAATCACATGATTGATAGAGGTACAGCAACTTTTATGAAATCCCTGAACGTCCAGCGTTGCAGGACACGCGCCGTGCTGGAGGGTATAATCATAAATCCACTGATCAATATCGTTGGTTGTGATTCCCGCTTCAATTCGCGGTTCCAGCATATCTAGGGTCTGCCGCGCCAATTGTGCGCTCTGGCGAATCCCTTCAATCTGCTCTTCTGTTTTGATAATGATTCTGTTACGCATTCGAGGTTGATGCGTCATCGATTATCCATCCTGATTGTGATGGCAGTTTTTGTATTTCTTGCCGCTTCCACACCAGCAAGGTTCATTCCGT
>JAPUIP010000329.1 GCA_027296925.1 Candidatus Poribacteria bacterium
TTCAGTATGCGTTGGCCCGTGAAGCGAAAGTGATTAACATGCAGTATTTCGCAGAGCACGGCTTGATTCCGGACTTCCATAGCGGCTTCAAATTATACACGCGTGAAAGCGCGCAAATCGCTCTGGAAGGGTTTCTGAAAGTGCAACAAGCCATGCCGCAACTGGATATGATGCGGTATGGCTCGGAAGCCGTGCCAATTGTTGAGATTGTCGCAAATGGTGGAACCGTCGGTCAAGTCAATCGAATCACCCTGGAGACGCAGCCGGTGGTCACATCGGTTCGTGCAAAACGGTTGGAGACGTATGCGAATAAACTGATTTGGACGCTGACTCGCCTGAGTATCCCGTATGCTTCAGCCAAACAATTGCTCGACAACGCCATACCCAGAACCCTCCTTTACAAAGATGGAAATGCGCTGGCAGAATTGATGGGGCTGCGGCGGGAGGTGTTCCAAAAGCTTGGTGGCACCGGAAACGAGCCGCTCTTTGTTCACGGTTTTTCCTAAGTTCTGCATCGACCGGGGGCATCGGCGCATCTCATTGATGAAAACCAGACCTATCTGCCTCTTCCGATTTCAGAAGCCAGTAAAGCGCCAAGAAGTCATACACCGCATGGGTAACGATCGGCGTCAGCAGGTTGTCAGTACTCTGCCACACCCCGCCCAAGTAAGCGCCCATCAGACTTGCCACAACGGCATACGTCGGACTCATAAAGTGGGCCAGCCCAAAGAAAATGCTGGCTACTGCAAGCCCAACCACCGGTCCAAACCAGCGACTCAGCGCGCCCTGCAGCACCCCGCGAAAGAGCATCTCCTCCCCGACGCCCGCCAATAATGAGATGACGCTGAGCTCGAGAAGCGTGCACCGCCCAAACAGCGGACGGACGAATTCCATGAGGAACCGCCGGAGCTCAACCAGCGATCCGACCGGCCAACGCAGAAAAAACCAGAACGCGCCAAGCATGGGGAGGGCGGAAACGATTCCTACCAGGAGATCTGCCTTATCCCAGTAGATGGAGGCCAGTGGCGGCTGACTCACGAGTTTTCCCAGCAGCAGCGCTACTCCCGCCAATCCGCCCTCGACAAGGATGCCGAGCAGAACCGGTTGATGACCTCGTGGCGTTTCGTTTCCCATTCAAATGAACCATTATCCTCAAAACGAACGGCACAATCTGTCCCAGTCTCACACCGACGGCTATCACGCCTGCCAGTGCAACGGCACAGATAGATCAAGCGCCAATGCCTCCAGGTCTGTCGCTAACATGAGAGGAATTGGAATACCACGCTCCAGATATTCGGTTCGTCGTCGGTAACTTCCCTCCCCAGGCCACTGCACCTCACCCTGGTCCTCAGCCCGCGGCACAGATTTCAGATGGTTCTGCAGCGACGCCACCCGTTCGGTCAACCAATTTCCAAATGGGCGAACGGCGATGAAGAGCTTCGTACTTCCACCCGCCGTGTCCGACGGTCGTCCCTCTGTTCCCTGCTCATAACAGAGCAACCCACCGGCTAGCCCTGCCGTCAGCAGTTCGATCATGAATGCCAGACCAGAGCCCTTGTGCTCGCCCATCGGCAAAAACCGTTTGGAATCGGTGATCGCCACGGGGTCATCCGTCGGCTTCCCCTGCGCATCCAATCCCCACCCAAGCGGAACACGCTCTCCTTTTTCAGCGGCCTCCCGGACCCGTCCGATAGCCGTCTGCGTCATCGCGATGTCCAGCACGACTGGCTCACCGTCGTCTTCCGCCGGTACTCCAATAGCCATCGGGTTATTCCCCAGAGAATGGACAGCGGTGCCCCATGCTGGAAAGTTGACGATTGCATTGGTAAACGCCAGACCAATCATGCCAACTCGCGCCGCTCGCATCGCATAACTGTATCCGCGTCCCCAGTGGGCCACCCCGCGGATGGCTGCGGCGCCGATACCGTACGCCTCCGCCCTTTCGATCGCCATGTCCATCCCGACCGCGGACACATAGCGTCCGATGCCCCGATCGGTTTCAGCGAGGACGGAGGCGGGATACTCCACGACGACGTCTATCCTTGGGGCGGGATTGGTCAGACCGTTGCGAATGTTCTCGACCATCACCGGCAGCAGTCGCACGCCGTGTGAGTGGACGCCGCAAAGATCGACCTCTGCCCCGATCTCTGCCTCCACTTCCGCGACGTGGGCGGGAACGCCGACAGCCATCAGGGTATCTTTGAAGAACCGTACGAGCTCACGATATTCAATTCGCTTCGATGCTGACCTCATCGCAGACTCCAGGAACTTATCATACCAAATCTCTCTATATTCGGAGACCGAAGGGACCTCAAGCGATAACCGCTTCTTCTCCGAGGTGCTCCGTCATCCAGGCCCGGAGCGGCACGTCTTCATCGCGCGGGGAGGTATAGCCCAGCCCACCGGTGCTCGCACCCAGCAACTGCCGTCGAATCGGATCAGATCGCTCCATATAATGGTCAACAGTCATGTTGTCTCTCGGCCGCAGCCACCGATAGCTGTAACCGTAGAAAAGCACCTTTCGCGGCACGTTGGAGAAATTCGGCGTTGCAGCGTGCCAGATCCGTCGGTCAAAAAACACCGCTGTCCCCGGTCCAACCCGAACAGCCGTCGCTCCCTCGGGGTTTGAGACGCCGTCCTCTGGCATCTCCAGCTTATTCCATAAGTGGCTGCCGGGAATCACATAGAAATTCGCTCGTCCCAGTTCTGTGGTATCGGTCAAAAAATAGCCGATTTTAAGCGAGACTCGCGGCCGGGGATTACCCTCCAGATCGCTGTTCAGGCGGCCACTGTCCTGATGCCACCCAAACCGTTTCTTCTCTGGTTGCGCCCCGGGAGCCGGAGCCGGAGTTATTCCCATGTGGCTATGGTAGAGCTGGATGTGCCATCCCAGGATACCCCAGACTTTTGGGAACGTTGTTGGGCAATCGATCAGTTCCAGAAAGAGATCGTCCTTGCCAATAAAGTCCATAATGTTGAACCGTTCATGAGGCCCCAGGCCCTGCTCAGGACGGTATTGGGCGTCGAGTCGGTCCACGACAGCGTTGAGGTCCTTGACCATCTGTGGTGGGAGGGCGTCTTCAACGATGAAGTAACCGTCCCGCTCGAATTGTTCGTGTTCTTCCTGCGTCAGGCAATGCGCCAAACAGGCGGTATCCATACATAACCTCCTTATTCCTTAAAACAGTGTTTACAGATTGCTTTTGGATGATACGCATTATACTCCCATTCACGGAAAACGGTCAACACAAAAATGAATATCTTTCACAGATACAGATCTAACCAGTTTTTCGCATGATTATTGAAATCCGTGCAGGGCGAATGGCCCAGATCCGGATAGATCATCAGGGACTTCTGCGAACGGATGCGATCAAACACCGGAGCAATCGTATGATGAGGACACACATCGTCCTTCATACCGATGTTGACGAGAATGGGACGGGTAATCATCTCCGCGAGATTGAGTGGATCGAAATAAGCGAGCGTCTCCAGCGCCCGCGTTTTGTGCTCGGGGTGTTGGCTCAGATATTCTCCCAACTCGGCATACGGATGAGTGTTCACGTCAATGGCAACGGGATAATTACACAGGAATGGTTCTTCGGCAACGCCGGCTTGGACGCGCGCATCCAGAGCCGATGTCACAAGCGTCAACCCCCCGCCCTGACTGCGCCCCCACATCCCGATACGATTCGCATCGATTTCTGGTCGGCTGACGAGAAAGTCAATTCCACGTACACAGTCCATATAAGCGGCGCGGTAGTAATACTTTTCCGGGTCTGTGATGTGATAGGTGAGATGCGTTCCCGATTCGACTTGCCACTCCGCCTTGCTTTCCCCCTGGCTTCGCGGGAAAAGTGTCAGCACGGCGTATCCGTGAACAGCGAGGTGGGTCGGAATCTGCTTGACGCCGCTATAGCCGGGAACGGTGAGGATTGCGGCGAGTTTGCCGCGAGGGGCATCTTTCGGCACTGAGTACCACCCCCGAATCTGGATTCCCTCAAAACTCGTCAATATCAAGCGTTGCGTGACGAACTCTCGTCCGCTGTGCTCCGGTGCGTCTGAAAGCTGAGATTCCATTGGAATGCTGTCGAGTGCCGCCCGCGTCCGCTTCCAGAATGCTTGAATTTCATTCGATAAACCCATTTCAATTCCTCCCAGGTATCATCTTCCCCATCTCCGACGCCTGAGCGACATCCTCAAGCTCGGAAACGTTGGCCGCCCCGCTGGCGATTGTGCTGACTCTTGAATCGGCAAGCACGTAGCGGAAGGCATTTTGTGCTACAGTGCCGGGCACGTCGCGCAGCCGTTCAATCACGCGATGGGCTTTTTCGCGTTCCGTCGCTTCGGAGATGTCCGCCAGCGCCTTCGCGCGTCGGGGTTCGTCAGAAAACAGACCGCCTGCCAATACCGTGGCGATCATCACTCCCATATTCTGAGCGGCAGCCGACGGAATGACCACTTCTGCCGCCTTCTGCGAGTACGGGTGATAGTCATGGTAAACCAACATCGTATCGAATTCTCCAGTATCAGCGAGTTTTGCTAGCAGTGGGATGGCCCGCCCTGTGATACCGATTTTGTCGCATAGGCCCCGCTGCTGCGCCTCTCTCAAGCCTTCGAGTGTTCCCCCCGGCTCCATGATGCGCTCCCAACCGGCCAGGTTGACCTCGTGAATTTGCGCGATGGTCAGTCGGGGGACGCGTAGACGTTTGAGGCTTCGTTCAAGGCTCCAGAGTACGCTGTCCCGGCGATAATCAAAGTCCTCCGGATCGAAACCGACTTTGGTGGCGATGTGAAAAGATTGGTTCACGCCTTCGACCGCAACGCCTAACAACTCTTCGCTCCTGCCGTAGAGGGGGGCCGTATCAATGTAGTTGATGCCGAATTTGAGCGCACGCTGAATCACAGCATTGGTACTTTCCTGGGCGCGATCGGCTTCGCTTCCCATCAGGTACGCGCCCCCCAAACTGACTTCGCTGACCTGCAAACCGGTTCTGCCCAGCGTTCGGTATTTCATCGCTCACCTTTCTTTAGCGTTGTTTGTTGGTGCGACATCCAGTTGTTCTTCTGATGCCGTGAAATCCGCACGAAAACTCACGTTGTAGTATTCCTGTCAGGGCAGGGATTCTGGTTATCTCAGCCACCGACAGTTTGGGGCTATATTCTAAACGATAGATAATTTCTCGTCAAGCCCCTTTTCGATCACCACCGTAAAATCGCATTACAACTGTCTGTAAAATAACTTTACAGCCTTTGCAACGCTGCCGATCTGTTCTCTGCCCGATCTTAATGCGTTGAAACCTTGTCACATCAAACTCCCCACCCATTTCCTCATACGTGGCACGCGCCTTGATATTAGGGACTGCGCCGTTTGAAAAGGAGCAGTCAACCCAGGAACGGGCGGTCCGGAAACAGGGGCGGTTGCTGACCACCTGGGGTCGGTTAAAACGTGAGGACATGTGATGTATCTGCTTCTGGGAATCGGACCTCCGCCACATGGCAGAGCATCAATTGTAACGATCTTCTGCCAGATGAACGGTATGTCCAGCCGTTGTTTTTATTGAGTCTAATCTGTTCAATTTACAAACATCTAGGGCGAAGGCGGTACAGCAACCAACTCCGCGATTGGTAGCGATCTCTGCCTCCGTTTTAAGCCATGAGCAGCAAACTGATCTACGCACCAACGATGCCATTAGGTGGTCACGCGCACCTTCGTGCTATGCGTCATCGCTTCCTCAATGGCAAGGCACGTTTCAACGGTGGCGATCCCTTCGGACAGTGGACACACCAGATCTTTACCCTCCAAAATACCATCCACGAAGTTCTCCATTTCGTATGCCCATTCAGGCGAACCTCGCCCATGCAGCGGTGTGCTTTTCAGCCGATCTGGATTCCATTCCGCAGATTTGTGTAAGTAGCCGTGCAGAATCTCCTCCTCCCACCAGCAGACGATCGTCCCCTCATGTCCATACACAGACAGCGACATGATGTACGGACGCACAACGGATGCGCTATTAAATACCTTCCCCATCGCGCCGTTTTTGAACTTCAGGACGGCGAGTCGCGCATGGTCTGTATAATCCCCCGATACCTCCTCAACATCGCCGGCAATCCAGCGCAGCAGGTCTACTGAATGATAGCTGGTTCCTAATCGGGCGCGAGCACGCGGGTTGTGCCCCCATGTCTGACTGCTCGGATACTCATTCGGATCTGGTTTATGCGCATAGTTGGACGAAAGGTAGAAAACATCGCCGATCTCGCCCGTAGAAGCAATCTCCTTTGCATGGGCATAAGTCGGCCAAGATCGGCAGATGTGCCCGGTGGCTGCCTTCTGGTTCGGGTGTTCAAACAACGCGACCCGCAGTGCTCGACACTCCTCAAGCGTGAGGCAGGCAGGTGTTTCACCCATCACATGCTTGCCCGCTTGCAGGCATGCGAGGAGTTGCTCCGCGTGAAGGTAGTGGGGCGTGCAGAGATCGAAGGCATCAATCTCATCGTCCTTCAAGGCTTCGTCGAATGAGCGGTAGATCTTTGGGACCTCCCACGTTTCAACCTTCGCCTTTGAAGGGTCAGAATGCGCAACGACAGCGACAACCGTTGCTTTTTCAGGAATGGCTTTGTAGCCGTTAAAATGGTTCGTGCCGGTCCAGCCCGTACCGACTAGACAGATCTTGACTTTGTCCATTGGAATCTCCTTATTATTTGTTCCCACGCTCCGTATGAGAACGATCTCGACAGTCCTTATCAGGTATGGTAAAATATGGGCATTGCCGCAAAACGCGCACTTCTGCTGCAGAGAACGCCTGAAATGCTTCGCTCAAAACACGCAATCCACCATTGAAATCAGAGGTATCACAACTATGTCACGATTTGTTGAACCCGTTATCGCGGATGCAAACGACATTGATGCACAGGTCGAATGCTTCAAGGCAAACGGCTACGTCATCCTGCCCGATCTGCTTTCTCCCGACGAAGTCCAAATGCTTAACGACGCCATCGATCGCGATCGAGAAGCCAACCCTTTCATGTGGTACACGACAACCTCACGCGATTACAACTGTAATCTGCTTCTGACGGAGCCAGCTTTTGAGATGACCATCCGTCATCCGAGATTACTCCCCCTCATTGAAAAGTTGATGGGCGGTCCCTTCTGCTTTGAAGAACTCGCTGTTCGCCACCGCGATGGAGAGGATGAACTGCGCGATACCGGTTGGCACAGAGATCGCGGCTACTGGCCGGAGCACCCGCTGCATCTGGATTATCCGCAGGTGATCTATTACCTGAACGATGTCAATGAAACGACGCACTGTTTTACCATCAGTCCAGAACCCGCCGATGGTGAAATCCTCGAACAAGATGCGCATCTTGAACGGGGAGGCGTGCTTCATTTCTACGGCAAAGCGGGTTCTGCAATTCTATTCAATTGCGCGACTTTACACGGTGTCACGCTACGGAAGACCGAGAAAGTGCGTCGCACCATTCAAGTCTACTACGGTCATCCAAATCGTCTCTCCTTAAGCGAAGTGACGCTGATGCCTCCGCACCTGTGGCGATCTCATTCGGATCCGGAAGTTCGCCGCTTTTACAGCAAATTCAATCGATATACACAGGTGATGCTGGACGGTCTGGATATTCCTGATGAGAGAGCGTTTCGACCCACAAATTGAAGGAGCGAATGATGAAGAAGATGGACAACAAGACAAGTCCGAGAGTTCATGCAGGGCTCGTTGTGTGTTTGGTGCTTCTCAGCGGTTGTGCCATGTTTGAAGGGCTTCTTGGCGGTGTGAAGGTTGAACTGCCGCAAGTCGAGTTCACCGGGGCGAAGATAGACAGTCTGTCATTTGACGGCGTAGGTTTCCTGTTTGATCTACAGATCCGGAACCCGAATGCGCTGGGAATCAAACTCGCCGGCTTCGACTACGACTTTCTGATCGACGGCACCTCGTTTCTGACGGGGAACCAGGAAAAAGGACTTGAGATCCCAGCCAGAGGCGCGAGTACGGTTCAAATCCCGCTCTCCTTGCGTTATGTGAATCTGTACAAGACTTTTCAGAGCTTGCGGGATCAGGACGAGTCAACATACCAAATCAACGCTGGATTCTCGTTTAATCTTCCGGTACTGGGCGATGTCAGAGTCCCAGTCAGCAAGGCGGGGAATTTCCCGGTGCTCAAACTGCCAACAGTGAATCTGGATGCGCTCAAACTCACGAGCCTGGGGCTATCGGGTGCGAAACTCAAACTCGGGATACGGCTGAAGAACCCAAATGCGTTCCTGATGATCCTGGATCGTTTCCAGTATCAGTTCAACATCAACGGAAAACGCTGGATCGCTGGAGAGGCGACAGAATCAACACAGGTTGCGGAAAAGGGTGAAAGCCTGATTGAAATTCCAATTTCCCTCGATTTTTTCAAAATTGGGACATCGGTTTATCAATTGCTCAAGGGCGATCAGAGTCTAAACTATCAATTCCAGGGCAGTCTCGATCTGAAGACGTCGCTTCCCCTTTTAGGACAGGTCACGCTTCCCTTTGATCGGTTGGGACAGGTTGAATTGCGCCGGTAACGCAATTACTGAGTCCTTGAGGGTAGCGCAACCCCTTTTTGGGTCATATCCGCCCCTAGATCTGATAGAGATGGGAGGCAAATTTCTAGGTAAACCATTAACAGTTGACCTTCACTTCATCACCTTCGACGGCAACTGCGTAGGATGTAACGCGGAGCCTTGCATCCGTTTGGCATTCACCGGTTTTAATGTCGTAAGCGTAGCCGTGCACGGGACAGATCACCAACCCGCTCTTTACACGCCCTCTACCGAGCGGCCCCAGTGCATGGGCGCAAGTATTGTCGAGCGCATAGAAATTTTCGCCATCGACGTTGAAAACCGCAATCCGTTTCCCTTTGACGGTAAATGCTTTCCCTCGGCCCTCTCGAATATCCGATTTCTTGGCGACGGTGACATAAGATGACATTTGGATTCCCTTCTTTCCTTAAAACGGCTCATGGGTTGTGGCAACGTTATGTGCCAGATTTTCCATCAATCGCGTTTCATTTTTCCTATTCTACATTTCCGCTTCTGGATTGTAAAGCAAAAAGTTCGTATCACGACCTTCATCTGATGCTATCCTGCTGCCAACGCCAAGCCCTCCGGCGCTTGACAGCCTAACGGCACTATGGTATCCTTTTGCAGCATTCGAGTTTTGTCAGCATCGTTTGGGCAGGAGGTGAAATATGCAGAAGCTTTATACCTGGTCTTCCTGATATTCGCCACGATTTTCGGTTTCGTTGCGTGGGGGCACAAGGCGGAGAAGCAAGCTGAGGATGGCGGTTTGACCCTGGCTTTTCTCGGGGTAACAGAAGAACAAAAAGGCGAGATAAAGGCTTTGTGGGAACTGAAACGCCAAAAGCAGGTCCAGGCACTCGAAGATCTCCGCATCTTGAATCGACTCGCTAGAGAGAAGGTGGCATCAGAAGGTGATATTCGAGGGGTACTGGAAAAATGGCGAGAGAAACGCGCAGCGCAGGAGCAGAGAATCAAGGTGGCGGGCACAAAAAAATGGAGGATACCAGGCTCGAACTGGTGACCTCTTGCATGCCATGCAAGCGCTCTCCCAACTGAGCTAATCCCCCATTCAGACGGGCTTATTTTATCATATTCATTAGCAAAGCGCAAGCAAAAATTCCCCAGCGTTTAGATTGACGATACGAGAGGAGAGGGTGGTAGCCGTAAGCTCAAGCGCGAGTTGCCGCCGCTGAATATGGCACACACGGATTCGGATGTTTTTTTTCATCTCTCACAATTAGAGAGCCACAAAATCAATCTGGCTGAAGGGGCGCTTCTCATTGCCCGGGATGCCTACCCAGATTTGGACATCGGCGTTTATCTGCGACAACTAGATCAGATGGCGGCAGAGCTTCAAGCGGAGGTTGATCAGGAATCGGACACGAATGATCAGATCCGCCACCTGAACCGTTATCTGTTCGACAAACAGGGATTTGTGGGCAATCGCGACGATTATTACGACCCACGGAATAGCTATCTCAATGATGTGCTTGAACGCAAAGTCGGCATTCCGATTACGCTTTCAATTGTGTACATGGAGGTGGGAAACCGGATTGGGTTGCCACTGGTTGGCGTCGGCTTCCCCGGACATTTTATCGTCAAACACAAGACGTTGGAGACTTTCATCGATCCGTTCGAGGGTGGACGGATTCTGTCCGATGAGGCGCTGTCCGAAAGATTAGCACAAGTTTTCCGTGAGCCGGTACCGATAGACCAGCAATTTCTGCAAGCGATGACAACGAAGCAGATTCTAGCGAGGATGCTGCGGAATTTGAAGCAGGTTTATTTTCGGCAGGAAAAGTATGAGGAAGCAATCAGAGCCGGCGAGAAGATTATATGGCTAGAACCGCAAGCCGCACAGGACTATCGCGGTCTCG
>JAPUIP010000033.1 GCA_027296925.1 Candidatus Poribacteria bacterium
CTGGCACTCGGCTCGTCGTGGGTTGTCGTTTTTGAACTACTGATAAGTTTCGGATTTCTATCACGAGACGATTGGCCGGGGCCGAAACGGGGATCTCATCATTAAGAGCGGCGTGCGTTAGTTGGAGAAACCCTACGGAAACGGGGCGTTTCGTGAGGTCACGTCAAGAATTATCAGGATACCTTGAAAACTAGGGAATACAAGTTGAACGCTTTTACAAAGCAAGGCGGTAGTGGACTTCGAATCAACGCTTGTGAGGTCGCCAGAGCAGTCCGGACAACGGACGTATCGCAAGGCATCTTTTATGCAAATACTCAACGGACGCCCTTCGAGAAAATGTACAAGCTGCGCATGGTCCTGAGGCGGTGCAGGGAAGTATTAGGTTTCTGTCGTAGCAATACAATTGCATTCCATAGAGCTGATGTTAACTTTCCCGTTTTTCGGACCATCTATTAGTAGAAGGTTGGCGTTATTTCTACCCCTCCTCCTGGCTATCAGTCCCTATCCTAAGTTTTCTGGAGCCACGACTTGACGACGATCCTGGGTATTTCAGCGTTCTACCATGACTCGGCCGCAGCCCTGGTTGTGGACGGCGATATTGTTGCTGCAGCGCAGGAGGAGCGGTTTACACGTAAGAAGCACGATCATTCTTTCCCAATACATGCCATCGAGTATTGCCTTGAGGAAGCAGGGTTGGAACCTGAACAGCTGGATTACGTTGGTTTTTACGACAAGCCGCTGCTGAAGTTCGACCGGCTATTAGAGACATATATTGCATATGCACCACTCGGATTTAGAAGTTTTTTGAAATCTATGCCTCTTTGGCTTAGGCAGAAACTTCATTTGCCGCGCGAGATGCGCAATGCGCTCAAGGGCGCGTATCGGAAACGTTTTATTTTCACTGAGCATCATGAGTCACATGCTGCCAGTGCGTTTTTTCCGTCGCCATTTGAAGAAGCTGCGATTTTGACTCTTGACGGCGTAGGTGAGTGGGCGACCGCCAGCTTCGGCTTTGGGCGAGGTAACAAAATTCAATTAACTCATGAACTGCGCTTCCCGCATTCCTTGGGTCTGTTGTATTCGGCATTTACATATTACTGTGGGTTCACAGTTAATGAAGGCGAGTACAAATTAATGGGTCTTGCTCCATATGGGGAACCGAAGTATGCCGATCTGATTCTCGAAAGACTTATGGTTCTCAAGGAGGATGGATCGCTGCGTATGGATATGTCCTACTTCAACTACTGTCAAGGACTAACCATGACCTCGAAGAAATTCGATAGGTTATTTGGAGGACCGCCACGCTCGCCAGACTCCCTTTTAACTCAACGAGACATGGACATCGCCGCCTCGATTCAGAAAGTAACAGAGGAGGTCATGCTTCGAATGGCTCGTCACGTTCATAGCGTTACGGGTATGAAGAAGCTGTGCATGGCTGGTGGGGTAGCATTAAATTGCGTTGGCATCGGACGTATTCTTCGGGAAGCGCCGTTCGAAGAGATATGGATTCAGCCAGCCGCTGGAGACGCAGGTGGCGCACTGGGCGTGGCCTTGTTCATTTGGTATCAGCTCCTTGAAAATCAACGAGTGCCGAAGCCGACTGACGCCCAGCGTGGTTCACAGCTAGGTAAAGAATACAGCAACGAGGAAATTGAATCTTTTCTTCAATCGGTTCGCGCGCGGTATACACGGGTCGATAACGAAAGCACTCTTGTTGATCATGCGTCCGAGGCAATTGCTAATGACAAAGTCGTGGGATGGTTCCAAGGCCGCATGGAATTTGGTCCACGCGCACTTGGATCCAGAAGTATTCTTGCTGACGCCCGAAATCCCGACATGCAATCCATCATTAATATGAAGGTAAAGTTCCGTGAGGGCTTCCGTCCGTTTGCGCCTGTTGTCCTGGCAGAGCACGCTCATGAATTCTTTGATTTAAAGGCTGACGAAGAAAGCCCTTATATGTTAATCGTGGCGCCGGTTCGAGACGAAAAGCGTCTCGAGGCGGAGTCTACCGCGGCTGGCGTTGCTGGTATCGACAAGCTAAAGCTTCACCGATCGGTCATCTCGGCAGTTACGCACGTAGATTATTCGGCCCGAGTGCAAACAGTGGATGCGACTCGCCACGGACGGCTGCGCAAATTGATGGAGCGATTCTATGAAAAGACCGGCTGCCCTGTCATGATCAATACCAGCTTCAATCTGGGGTGGTCACCGATCGTATGCTCACCCCGAGACGCATACGAAACGTTCATGTCGTCAGAAATCGACATGCTATGCATGGGCGACTTTATTCTGAAAAAGGACCAGCAGCCAGCGACCGTTAATGTCGCGTATGACCAGACATCCGAGGAGGTATTCGAGGGCCGGTTGTCAAGTCCCTGCTGCCAAGGCGAATTACATCGTGCTGGCAAAGCGCTGGTTTGTGCGCGGTGCCACCATTCGTTTCCGATCAATGACAACATCCCGCAGCTGTTCTGGCCCCATGAAAAAATCGACGACCCTGATGATGTGACGAATATCGTCAAGGCGTTTTACGAAGAAACACCGTTTCCCAATTATGATGATCACGACTCGGCGCGATCACTTATCGAGAAGTCTCGAAAAGGCATGTATGTGCGTCGTTTGAACGAAACCATTCCGTATAACAGTGCGGTATTGGAAATTGGCTGCGGTACCGGTCAGTTGACGAACTTTCTCGGAATTTCTTACCGTCATGTCATCGGCACCGACATGTGCCTCAATTCGTTGCGACTCGGAGAAGCTTTTCGCAGAGAACATGGGCTCTCCAGGGTCCGTTTTATGCAGATGAATCTTTTCCGGCCAGCCCTGAAACGGGAGCAATTCGACGTAATTCTGTGTAACGGGGTATTACACCATACGGCTGATCCTTATGGCGGCTTCCAAAGTATTTTGCCGCTGCTCAAACCGGGTGGCCACATCGTGATAGGGCTTTATAATACATACGGTCGCTTGTTAACGGACACCAGACGACGGATTTTCCGCATTACACGAGGTAAAGGCAAATGGCTCGATCCGGTGCTTCGAAGAAGCCGGCTAAGCAGCGGAAAGCGCCGGGCTTGGTTCGCTGTTCAGTACCAGCATCCCCATGAGTCGAAACATACGTTTGGCGAAGTTCTGGGTTGGTTTGATGAGAGCGAACTCGAGTTTGTGCGGGGAATTCCTGCCTTGCGACCCGACGACGACGGCCTTGACGGTGGCAGTTTGTTTGAGCCGCAGTCGCGTGGAACGAGTCTCGAACACTTTATTGTTCAGGCCAGGCAAGTGTTTGCAGCCGGGCAGAAAGAAGGGGGATTTTTCATAATGATAGGCCGGAAGCCGTCAGGGGCCGAACATGTGTCAGTCGCGTCGGTCTGAGACTAACACTGGATTCGAGCCGGGGTTGCAAATTAGTATGCAACCACCGTATTGTCTCGAACTCCAAATCCATAAGTGCGTGAGTAGTTAGTTGTGGCAATAATCGAGATCAACTTCAATCCGTCGAAACGTGAGCAGCAGTGGTTTGGCGGGTTGATGTTACTGTTCTTCGGGCTCGTCGGGGGACTTGTATATTTGTTCTCCGAGTCGGTGAGCGTTACAGCTCTACTATGGACAGTTGGGTTGGTGCTGTGCGCCGTTTACTATGCCGTGCCGCCAATGCAACGGGTCCTTTACACAGGATGGATGCGAGCCGTTCAACCAATCGGTTGGACCGTATCACACCTACTATTTGGTATCGTTTACTATGTCGTTTTCACGTCCACCGGATTGGTCCTTCGTTTGGTTGGACATGATCCTTTAAATCGGCGCATGTTACCTCAAGCTCAAACTTACTGGGTTGAGCGTCGAGCTGCTACGCGTCCGTCTCAGTATTTCAGACAATTCTGAAAGTGCTTGGAGCATCCTATGTCTAGCAACAGTGTCGAAAAGAGGAAAGGCAGTGCGGAGGACTTTGCAAGTCTGGCACGGGCGCGTCAGGCGAGCCTGGTGGGTGAGTTTTTCGCGTTTCTACGACATACGAGAAAATGGTGGCTGGCGCCGGCTATAGTTCTGTTGCTTTTTGTAGGCTTGCTGGTTGTTCTTGGCGGATCGACTGTCGCACCATTGATATACACGTTGTTTTGATTGCCGACGATTGCGTTCGTCGCAGGGAGGAGTTGCGTCAGGAGTGCTTCCGGAATTTTTGCACTCGCCAGGAACGGGAACGCTCGCGTAAGCTCCCCTTTTTGGTCGCTCCACGATTTCTTTGCACGCCGCATCGGCAGTGCCTTCGTGCCATGTCGACAAGTACTGAGCGGCTGCAGCAACCGATTGAGGCCACGTTTCGGTGATCTGAGGGCACGCAATTCTCCAATTCAATTATGCAAGAGATTCTTAGATGAGTGCCGATGTGCGCCCCGGCCGGCGGGCGATACGCGCGATAGTTGCCCTTTTGGCGGGGCTGGTTTTCTGGCTGTTTGTATTTGAAGGAGTGATGCGCGTCTTTCTCGATGAACCCGTTACGCCACGTTTTGTTATCGATCCGGGCTATGGTGTGCGGGCCAACCAGCCCAATGTAGTAACGCGTCACTATGTACCCGGTGAGTATGAGGTCAATATCACGACCAATTCGGTGGGCATGCGCGGCGGACGCGAGTACGCGATCGAAAAGCCCGACGGCGTGCGCCGGATACTAGTGCTGGGGGACTCCATGGGCTTCGGCTTCGGCGTCGAGGACGACGAGGTGGTCAGCGCAGTATTGGAAGACATGCTTAACGCGGGGCCTGACAAAGGGCACCGTTATGAAGTCCTCAACTTCTCCGTCTCCGGTTTCGGGCAGGCCGAACAGTTGGTGACTTATCGCGAGCGCGCTCGTGCGTATGACGCCGACACCGTTGTGCTCCAGTATTACGACAACGACATCGGTAACAATGCAGTGTCGAACTTGTTCGATCTCGTTGGGACGGATTCCGTCAGGCGCAATGGTAACGATTACCTGCCTGCGGTTCACACTCGCGAGTTGCTTTACAGTGTACCACCTGTCCGCTGGCTGTTCGAAAACTCCGAGGCCTGGAACTTCGTTCGCAACCGATTGTCCTCCATCGTCCAGAAATCATTGTTGAGAAAGCACGGGCTCAAACGGTTTGACGAAACCCAGCCGGAGGCTGTAGCGCTAACGCGCGCCCTCCTAAGACAATTTGCCGAAGACGTAATAAAAGGTGGCGCACACTTCACCGTGTTTATCATTCCACACAAAACACTGCAGTCCAATTTTCCCCTTACGCGCGACGAGGTGGTTGAAGCTGGCGCAACGCTGATCGACGGCCGAGATTTCCTCAAGACTGGAGACTACTATAAGCGTGACTCCCACTGGACAGCCACGGGGCACCGAAAGGCCGCTCGGGCCCTCGCCAATGTGATCATGGCACACCTATGATCGCTTTGTCTTGGTAGACGGCATCGGGGTTTAGTCCGGATGGTGGTGGAAAAGAAAATTCACAGCTCTTACGCGGCGCCCAAGGTGCAATAACGCAGTTCCACCAATTGATACTGTTATCCGGACCTAAGGGCAATTAGAAGCCCACGAGGTTTAAAAATGTCGAATCTTGGTCCGAGACGCTTAGACAAAAAATCGTCTATGCGATGGGCAAGTCTGTGGAGTGTCCTATTACGAATAAGCACGGGGCGGAAGAGCCGCATCAAAAGAGCGTAGGCGAGCCCGGAGAACTGCCTCTCATAAGGTACCGAAAAACCCTGTGTCTGTATAAGCCGTTTCAATTCCCGATAGTCAATAAAATCATCGTGTGTGCTTCGTGACGCTCGACTTAACCGTAAGGACGGAGGCAAGAAAGAACCATTTATTGGATCACTAATAACGATGATGCCACGCCGTAGAAGGCGTGCGATGACTGACAGCCCCATCTCTTTTGCCTGAGTGTGGTGAAGGGTACCGAGACAAATGATAATGTCAGCAATCCGGCTTCGCAGCGGTGGCCTGTCCGCGGAGCCGAGGATAAAAAGCGAGCGTTGATGGGGATTTCTCGTCCGGTTCAAGACTAGGCTGGCTAGTGAGATATCCAAACCGACGTATAAATCGTTCGGTTCGAATTCAGGCGCCAGAAATAAACGAAAATCTTGTCCTTCTCCGCACCCCAGATCTATCACGGTCCTCGCGTGCGCAGTGCCAGCTGTCCGCAGAGAATCTATGGCTACTTGGAAAAGCGGCTCACGTTGCCAGTAACGGTCGTTCCAATTCTTTTCGCTCCCCGATTTGAGCAACCGCTCATATTCTGGGGTCCAATGCCGCTCATCTTCCCATGCATAAGACAACTCGCTTTGACGATCCAAAAGTTTAAGCGTCTTCTCACATGCCTGTCTTACAGATGCGTTGGACTCGAGATCTAACAACTTCTGCACAAGTGGGGCTTCAAAAGCGGCGTTTCGCGAGGTCGCGTCAAGAATTATCGGAATACCTTGAGAAGTAGGGAATACAAGTTGACACGCTTTACAAAGTAAGCCGGTAGTGGACTTCGAATCAACGCTTATGAGGTCGCCAGAGCAGTCCGGACAACAGACGTATAGCAAGGCATCTTTTATACTTATGCCCATCGGGTTCCCTTCGAGAAAATGTACAAAATCATTGCCGTTTGGATTACGGTTCAGGCAACCTTGTTCTGCATGAGGCACACGAGCCGTGCGATG
>JAPUIP010000330.1 GCA_027296925.1 Candidatus Poribacteria bacterium
GATAAGCCCTTGCGGCGGCTGTGCCACGACCTCGGCAGCCGATAATGCCAACACGATAGATTTTCATTTGTGCGCTCCTGGTTCCAAAATGTACCTTTACATTATACGCATTTACGAATCGGCGTCAATCCGAAAATATCACCTCTTTTTTGTTGCAGTAATAAACCGATTCTGTTATAATGCCATTTAACTCAGGAAATTCAGGTTTCTTCCGCTCCGTTCGGAGCGAAATGTTTGAAGGGAGGCAAAGCACTTGGCCAATCAAGTTATTCATACGGCAATTAACGGACAGGAGCACACGCATGAAGTTGAACCCCGCATGCTCTTGGTTCACTATATCCGCGATGTCGTCGGACTGACGGGCACACACGTTGGTTGCGAAACCAGCTTGTGTGGCGCCTGCACGATTATGGTCGATGGGCAAGCTGTCAAATCGTGTACGATGCTGGCGGTTCAGGCGGATGGCGCAGAAATTATGACGATTGAAGGGCTGGCGCAAAATGGAGAACTCCATCCCATCCAGGAGGGGTTCTGGGAATGTCACGGATTGCAGTGTGGTTTCTGCACGCCGGGAATGATCATCGCGGCTCATCAGTTGCTGCAACGGAACCCGAACCCGTCGGAAGACGAGATTCGGCACGGGTTGGACGGGAATCTCTGCCGCTGTACGGGCTATCAGCATATTGTTGATGCGGTTCAATATGCGGCTGAGAAGATGCAGGGCTCACGTGAAAGGAAGGAGGTTTGATTATGACAGCAGTAGCAGGACCAAGTCGGATGATTGGCGCCCCAATTAAACGACGTGAGGATCCGCGGTTGATTCAGGGATTATCCCATTATGTCGATGACATTAAGCTGGTGGATACCCTTCACTGCACATTCCTGCGGAGCGATTATGCGCACGCAGAGATCAAAAGCATTGATACGGCAGCCGCGAAAGATTTGCCCGGCGTTGTTACGGTAATTACAGGCAAAGATATTGAGGGGAAGGTTGGCGATGTTCCTTGTGGTGCGGACCTTCCAGGACTCAAGGTTCCCGACCACCCCGCGCTCTCTATTGGACGTGTGCGTTTTGTTGGAGAACCCATTGCGGCTGTGGTGGCAACCGATTCGTATATCGCCAGGGACGCACTAGATCTCATTGAAGTTGACTACGAGGAGTTACCCACTGTCGTCGATCCGGAGAAGGCAATCGAAGCGGGTTCCCCGTTGATTTATGAAGAATTCGGCGACAATATCGGCTTTACAATGCCATTAGAGGCAGGAGATGCCGATGCTGCTTTTGCTGAAGCAGACCACGTTGTCTCTGGGCGTTTCGTGAATCAACGCCTGATTCCCAACGCGATGGAACCACGCGGCGTTTTAGCCCAATACCTGCCAGGGGATGGGTCATTGACCGTCTGGTCATCGACGCAGGTCCCGCATGGTCTCAAAACCAACTTGGGGCTTATCGTCGATATTCCTGAACATCTGGTTCGTGTCATTGCCCCGGAAGTCGGCGGTGCCTTCGGCAGCAAATTGAATGTTTATCCTGAAGAGATCGTGGTCTCCTATCTGGCGATTCAACTTTGCAAGCCGGTGAAATGGATCGAAAAGCGGACCGAGAACTTCACGACGACGATTCACGGACGAGATCAGATCAACTACGTTGAGATCGCCGTCAAAAACGACGGGACAATCACCGCGCTCCGCGCCAAAACCATTGCCGACATCGGCGCGTCTTATCAACTACTGACACCGCTTATTCCCACATTGACAAACCTCATGATTGTGGGCGGCTATAAGATCCAGAATGTCAAGGTGGAATTAATCGGCGCTTTGACAAACAAGATGGCGACAGATGCCTACCGTGGGGCAGGGCGGCCAGAAGCGACCTACATCATCGAGCGAATTGTCAGTATGGCGGCAAAGCAGCTAGGAATGGACCCCAAGGATATCCGGTTTAAGAACTTTCCACAGCCAGAAGAATTCCCGCTTGAAATCGCGACTGGAATCACCTTTGATAGTGGCAATTACCAGGCAAGCCTGAACAAGGCGTTGGAGATTGTCAACTATGATGAACAGCGGGCGCAGCAGGCGGAACTTCGGCAACAGGGAAAATACATGGGAATTGGGCTCTGTACTTATGTAGAAATCTGCGCGTTCGGACCGTCAGCGGGAGTACCCGGCGGCGGTTGGGAGAGTGCAACGGTTCGCGTCGAGAGGACTGGAAAGGTAACTGTTCTAAGCGGCGTTTCGCCACACGGACAGGGACAAGAGACCAGCTTTGCCCAGATTATCGGCGATGAGTTTGGCGTCGATATTGATGATATTATCATTGTCCATGGGGATACGGGAAGGCAGCCGCAAGGCATTGGGACATTCGGTAGCCGTGCGACGGCTGTCGGCGGCACCGCGATGGTTGTTGCTGCAGGTCAGGTGAAAGAGAAAATGGCGAAGATCGCCGCACATCTCATGGAAGCAAACCCCGATGACCTCGTCTTTGAAAACGGACAAATCTTCGTTGGGGGGTCCCCAGATCAAGCGGTTGAGTTCGCAACCGTAGCTGGAGAGGCCCATACTGCCGCGAATCTGCCGCCGGATACCGACCCCGGACTGGAAGCGACACATTTCTTTGAACCGTCCAACTTTACATTTCCATTTGGGGCTCACGTTGCGGTTGTCGAGGTTGACATCGACACCGGGGAGATTGACATACAGCGGTATGTTGCCGTTGATGATATTGGGAATATTATCAACCCCTTGCTTGTGAACGGGCAAGTACATGGCGGCATTGCACAAGGATTAGGTCAGGCCCTGTATGAAGGAGCGGTTTACGATGAAAACGGTCAACTCTTAACGGGTACATTTATGGACTATGCTATTCCCAAGGCGACCCATTTGCCTCGCTTTGAGTCCGACCACACCGTGACGCCATCTCCTGTGAATCCGCTCGGGGTTAAAGGGGTCGGTGAAGCTGGAACAATCGCCTCAACGCCGTGTATGGTGAATGCGGTCGTGGATGCGTTATCGCCGTTGGGAATCACCCAGATTGATATGCCCATGACGCCGAATCGCGTGTGGCAGGCAATCCAGGATGCGAAGGAAGGAGGGAACGGCTAATGATTCCGGGGAGTTTTGAATACTTTGCACCAACATCATTGAATGAAGCGTTGGACCTCTTAAAAACACACGGGGACGACGCTAAGGTCCTTGCTGGCGGACATAGCTTGATTCCGACGATGAAATTGCGCCTGGCTGAACCGGCGGTCATCATTGACATCACGCGAATTGGCGACTTACGCGGGGTTTCAGAGCCAGACGGGAAACTGGTTATCGGCGCGTTGACGACGCATTACGAGCTAGAGAGTTCGGCGTTGGTTCAGCAAAAAGTTCCGATACTCAGTCAAACAGCGGCTGCAATCGGCGATGTGCAAGTTCGTAACAAAGGCACCATTGGCGGGAGCCTGGTACATGCCGACCCCGCCGCTGATTGGCCCGCGACAATTCTAGCACTTGATGCGGATCTGAAAGTTGCGGGTCCGGATGGTGAGCGCGTCATCAAAGCGACGGATTTCTTCCAGGAGCTTTACACAACCGCCCTTGAGCCGGAGGAAATACTTACCGAGATTCACGTATCCATCCCGGCAGCCAACACAAAAGGGGTCTATCTCAAGCAGTATCAGGCGGCATCCGGCTTTGCCCTCACGGGTGTGGCCGTCCTTTTAACACGCTCCGGGGATACTTGCCAAAAGGTTGCAGTCGGCGTTAACGGCGTTGCTGATGTAGCTTACCGCGCTACAGGCGTCGAGTCCGAGTTGGCGGGCAAAACCCTTAGTGCTGAGAACATTGCTGCGGCTGCTGAGAAAGCGGCTGACGGTGTTGATGCGATGGAAGATATCCACGCGAGTCCGGCGTATCGTGCGAACCTCGCGAAGGTCTACGCCCAGCGAGCGATTGCGCAGTTGGCGTCTTGATGAAGAACCGTAAAACGTAAAATATGCGGTGGCTACCCGAGGTCAGGATGTTTTACGTTTTACGTTTTACGAATAAGGAAATTCGGTAATGCAAATCAAAGGTGATTACACAGTTCCCGCTCCCCGTGAAAGAGTGTGGGAATATTTTACAGATGCGGCACTCTTACAGCAATGTATCCCCGGTTGTGAAGCACTCGTACCAATAGGCGATGATACCTATGAAGCAACGCTCAGGGTCGGGGTTGCTTCGATTAAAGGAATATACAAAGGCACAGTCAAGCTGGAAAATCAACAGCCGCCCTCAGCATACCGGCTTGTCGTTCAGGGCAAGAGCAAAATTGGGTTTCTGAACGGTTTGGGTGATTTCACGTTGGAGGAATCACAGGAAAATCAGACGACGATCCATCTTAGCGGAGAATTAAAGATTGGCGGAAAGCTGGCCCGCGTGGGGCAACGAGTCATTGGTGGCGCAGCAAGGATGATGATGAGGCAATTCTTCAAAGCGGTTGTGAAATTGGCAGAATCTGAAGCATCAACCTGATACGGCTATTTTT
>JAPUIP010000331.1 GCA_027296925.1 Candidatus Poribacteria bacterium
GGGTACTACCCCGTCGATTGTAATAGGCTCATAATATGGCAGAACAACATTTACCATGTTCGGTTGATAACACGTCAAAGGATTGCCGGCTTCATCTCTCCCCTGAATCATCGCCGGTTGAAGTCCGCCTGGACAAAGCAAGCCCCATTTCTGAAGTGTCCAGGTAAATTCAGTGTGGGTCTCATTAGATGTGATGTCCCCTGCGACTCCCCCGACCGCGATCTCAACGGTTTCGACTGCCATCGGTTTATTAAAGACAACCCTTAGAGAATAAGAAAGACCTCCATCGGGATGGAGCTTTTCCCCATCTGAAGGTGAGATTTGGACCACTTTTGGCAAGACAATCTCATCCTTCATCCCCGGATCCTCTCCGCCATCCTCACACCCCAGGATTGTGCCGTATAAAGAGATTATCAAAAGCGCGATGAAAACTTTCATTTTTTGTCCCTCGCTAAAACGATTAAAAGTTGTACAGCAAAAATTGGCATAAAAATTGCGCCGCCGAATATCCCTTGAAAATTCCGGTAGACTCGTCATAAATTCTGTCTCTGGCGCAAGGAAACGTGCGAGTTTTTCCGAATTTTTGCTTGATCGTGGGGTTAAAGTGTGGTAGAATAGATCAATCTTCCGACATCGTCGAATGTTATCGAAAGGTGGTGACAGAGTCATGCGAGAAATATTTCAAGGAATCATCTTCAGTGAACGAAATACGAATATTTGCAAATTAGGGAACTCGTCTTGGCTCTGTCTATTACCCTTTCTGGTGAGTTAGAATCGCTACCTCGATCTCATTTTTTTAGAATACAGCGCCCGTAAGGACGAGCTTCCTTACGGGCTTTTTTTATATGGGTAGCTTCCATCTCATGAGGTTATATATGGATGAAGGAATTGTCATCAAAGCGCACAGCGGCAATTATGATGTCCAGGTCAGCAATCAGCTTTATCATTGTTCATTGCGACATCATATTATCGAAGAAGATAGACGTCGCCGTGCTGAAACGAAGGAGATGCGCTATGCAGATCTCGTTTCTGTCGGCGACCGGGTTCTGATTTCTCAGTCGAAGTCAGAGGCCGATATTGGCTATATTGAGGAAATTCTGCCCCGTCAAACGCAATTTGGGCGCGCACGTGTAGACAAATTGCCACAGGTCATTGTGGCGAATCTCGATCTATTATTGGTCATTTTTGCGGCGCGAAATCCTCAACTTAAATTACGAATGCTAGATCGGTTTCTGGTGACAGCGGAGGCATCGGGGATGTTGCCGGTGATCTGTATCAACAAGATCGATCTGGTCAAGTTGGAGAAGTTGCAAGCACAGATGGCGCTATACGAGAAGATTGGTTATCAGGTGATCTACACGAGTATCGTCACCGGCGCTGGAATCGACGAAATGCATACCGTAATGCAAGATAGAATTTCCGCTATTGTCGGATCGTCCGGCGTCGGCAAGTCGTCGCTGCTCAACGAAATTCAGCCAGGTCTACGGTTGCGTATTGGTGAAGTGGATGAGCGAATGCACAAGGGACAGCACACAACAACGGAAGTTATGCTGTTGCCGCTTCACTTCGGTGGTTTTGTCGCAGACACGCCGGGCCTCCGCACGCTCGGCTTGCTCGAAATTGATGACGAGCAAGGGCTAGACATCTATTTCCCGGAAATGCGTCCCTACATTCCGGAGTGCAAGTATGCGGCATGCACCCATCATCATGAACCGGGGTGTACGGTCAAACGTGCGATGGAGTCTGGGGAAATCAGCCCGATTAGATACGACAGCTACCTGCGGATATCGGGATTTAAGGAGGGAAGGTATGAACGCCAATCCCAAAAGGATGAACCCAAACGCCGTGAGAGGAGACGTAAACGTGCAAAGAGATAGCGGTCATCAAGTGATTGAAAGATTGCGGAAAATCATTCAGAAGAACGAGCAGAAACTCACGTATTTTCAGAATCGATTGAAGCAAGCCCAGTTCATGGATCGTGCCAACATGCGTATGGTCGTTGCAGCGGAGGGACAGGTCGGTTCATACACAGATCAGCTAGGCACCTTACATAGTCAACTCCATGAGCTTGAGCGGCTTTATGGAGGTGGCGTCAAGTTGCGAACGACAGAGGAACAGGATCTACGACGGATCTGGCGTTGGACCAACGAGCCAGCGCTGCGTAAAATCTTGCGAACCGAAACGATGACGTTCCCGGCTTACGTCGACAGTTGGCACCGTTGGCTCGCAGACGAAGACGCCCATCCGCTTTCAATAGACTTAGCAGCCAGTGGTTTGATTGGTTTCCTTCTGATGACCTGCACCGGAAGGGCTTGGGAGGCCCGTCATGCTTCGCTCGATTTCATCGTTATCCGATCCGATTGTCGTTATCGTGGATATGGCATGGAGGCGATGAAGCGCGCCATCGCGTTCGCTTTCGAGCAGCTTGGTGTAGACACTTTCGGCGCTCGGGTTGAAGCCGACAATTATGCCGCCTTTCTGTGTTTTGAGAAAAGCGGATTGCAGTGTATTGATTGGGAATACTCCATGAGATCAGAACGCTATCGCATGGAGATGGGCCGTGAAGTGTGGGAAGGGGCAACCGCCCCACCGGCCGAATTCACATCCCGACAGCCCGAACACGGCGTTAGTACCGAGGCATCAAATCCCTATCTCACCGCTAAACTTCTGGCGCCGTTAAAAGAGCTCGTCTCGGATCATTAGGAAGTTTGGCCAGCTTCTCCGAAGTTAAGAAGTGGAAGGTAATACGTCGCGTGCCTTGCGTGTGGCATATTACAGATTCATCCCTTCGCCGGCTCGCCTATTCGTCCACCAAGTCAAAAAACTCAAGCTCAAACTCAACATCAACGGTTACATCGGCACGTGTTTGCGCTTGGGTAAATTTAATCAAGCCGACATCTGGAGCGAGCCACTTTTGCGCAACCGTTGTGTCGAGGTCTTGCTCGAAAAAGCTCCACTTAAACGACTCTTGCACCTGAAAGACATGCTCAAACGTACCCGCCGGAACAGTCACGGTCTCCTCTGAAATGACCTCGAATTCATCGACACCACCCCCAATCGGAAAAAGTTCGGGGGTCAACTGTGCCTGAAAGTGGGTCTTCCACTTATTGCCCGGAATCAACGGGAAGTTGTAGAGCGGCAGAAAGGGCGCAAAGAGGATCGTATCGTTTGTCCCGGATGTGACATTCTGGGCGTGCTGATTGATGCCCTTCACTTCTCCATTCTCATCGACGTGTATTCCAAGATAGGAGAAGTTGAAGATACGCTCTTCCTCCACTTCATTGGGGTCATATTTTGCCACGACAAAGCTGTCAACGAGTTCGCCGTCAGCCAGATTAATCTCGATTGTATCAACGACTTCAAAAACGATCTGGTTTCCCTCATCATCTCCGTACCGCCATATATTGCCAACGGCAAGTGGATAATAGTTCCCTGGACGGGTGCGCCACACCTGGAGATCAAGGGTACTTGTAGTCGATTTAATCCCATCGCTTACCCTGATTTCGATCAGGTATTTTCGCTCCTCTTCTGGAGCCGTCCAAACCGCACCGGAATCATCGCCACGAATCTCTCCTCCGGTCGCAGACCATTCAAAAGTGAGTGGGTCGCCCTCGAGGTCACCGACTTTGAGTGTAATGTCGACCTGTGCACCGGGTTCAACAATTTCAGATTCAGCCTCAAAGGTGAAAATCCGCGGTGCGAGATTATCCCGCCCTCCGTCATCTCCACCACACCCAAGCACCAGGAAAAGAGATGCAGTGATCAAGAGGGGCAATAGGTTAAATCGGTTTGACAAAGCCATCACGCGGTCTCCTCTACAATTAGAATCGTACCGATTGAAACGTGAGTGAAGGAGAGAAGATGACACGCCAGTAGATTTTACCGGTGTTACGGCTTGCAGGTATCGGGAGAATGAAGTACAATAGATGTAGCAGCATGCTTGAAATTTCGACGACGAGCGATTATGGAGTCTGGCGATGTCATGGATTATGTTGGTAGATGGATACAATGTTTTACTGAATTGGCCACAGTTCACTCACGATATTAAGGGCCCTTTCGATGTGGCACGCAATCGGCTCATCCGTACGATCGCGAATTTTGCGGTCTATCATGGGCATCGGGTCATTGTGGTTTTTGACGCTCAGAAACAGAACCTACGCCGAGTCACACGTAAAAAGCAAGATGGAATCGAGGTTGTGTATACAAAACGTGAGCAAACTGCGGATGCGTATATTGTTGAATGGATTCGGCAATACAGCGGCGACGAACACATTGAGGTCATCACGTCAGATGTGGCACTTGGTCACGCGGTTCGTCGGTTAGGCGCGTCGGTTGGGACAACGTTTGAGTTTAGTGACACATTTGCACGGACCGGTGGGAACCAGAAGTTTTCCAGACCACAAAATGCGATTCCGGATAGTGATCCACGGCTGGCCGACCGCATAGATCGGACCACTCGGCGACAACTTGAGCAACTCAAGCGGAAACTGAAACACCGATAGAGAGCGTCTCACACGCCCGTGTATGGAACTTACACGGTTGCTGATGGCGTGATCTGGATGATCAGTTCCTTGATTAAGCGTGAAAGATAGGTTCGTTGAATCTGTAATATCTCTGCAGCGCGAGATCGGTTGCCTTTGGTTCGACGCAGAATCTTTTCGATGTGCTCCTTCTTGAACTGTCGTTGCGCCTCTTCGAGCGGATCCCCGTACGTCACACGCACTTTATCTTTTTCGTGCAAGCTGAGTGGGAGATCGTCCGGCTGAATTTCGTCGGTAACTCCCAGCACAATGGCGTGCTCAATGGCATTTTCCAGTTCGCGGACATTCCCGCGCCAGGGATGGTTCATCAACAGTTTCATCGCTTGTGGGGTAAAGCCGGACTTCTTCCGCTTTGTTTCCATGATATACTTGATGAGAAAATAGTCTGTTAGAACTTCGATATCTTCCACCCGTTCTCGTAACGGAGGCAACGAGATAGTAATCACGTTCAAACGGTAGTAGAGGTCTTCACGGAACGTCACATCCTTGATTTTGGCTTCGAGGTCTTGGTTCGTTGCGGCGACAATCCGTACATCGCACGTGATTTTCTTGGTGCCGCCGACGCGATAAAATGATCGATTTTCTGAAACCCGCAAGAGGGTCGCCTGTAAGCTGATTGGCATATCGCCAATTTCATCCAAAAATAAAGTCCCACCATCCGCCAGTTCAAAGCGCCCTTCCTTGCGCCCAATCGCACCGGTAAACGATCCGCGCTCATGCCCAAACATCTCGCTCGCCAGTAATTCACCCGGTAGGGCGGCACAATTGACGGCGATAAACGGCTTATCTTTTCGCAGGCTCGCGTTGTGGATGGACTCAGCGACCAACTCTTTCCCTGTACCGCTTTCGCCCCGGATTAAAACCGTGGAGTTGGTTTGAGCAACCCGCTCGGCAAGTTCCAACACCTTCTTCATCTTCTCCCCACGGGTAATGATATCTCGAAACTCCAAAGTACCCAATTTTCGGCGTAGGTCGTGGTTCTCATCATGGATATAACGATACAGCCGGGCGTTCTCCAAAGCGATAGCGATGGAGTTGGCAACGACGCTCAGCATAAAGATGTCCTTGTGATTGAACACCTGTTTATCGGTTTTGTTCATCGCTTGAATTGCACCGAGACGACGCCCCTTCGAAGACATCGGGACACAGATCATCGTGCGGATCTCAAGATCAAGCATTTCAGCAATTTCTTTGGCATGATGTTTTTCGTGGCGTGCATCGTCCGTAATGATGGCCTTTCCTTCCTTCACTGCAATACCAACAATGCCTTGACCGATGTCGAGTCGAATGACCTTCATCTCTTCGCTTTTTTCACCGGTTGCGCTTGCCACATACAGCTTTTGTGTTGATTCTTTGATGAGCCAGATTGTACTCGCGCTGGCTTTTATCACCGTGGCAAGCAACTGGAGGGATTGATCTAAGATCTCATCCAGATCCAACAAGGAGTTGATAGTCTGGCTGATCTTCAGCAACGTCAAATACTCTTCTTTCGATAGATAACCTGTCATGGGATCCGTTGCCCAGACAGGTCCCTCCATTTCCCGTGATAGATAGGTCGCCGTCCGGTCTGCTGCAACACCTCTCATTACCTTCCTCCTTCTGTTGTTTGTTTCTCTATTACACGCTGTTCAATACCAGTTCAGGCGAGCTTACAAAAAAAAGAATCCTATAAGTTTGGTCTATCTTCGACAGCCCAACTTGGGGCATGCCGATACCTTTGCCCATTTCACCTCTTTTGAACCATATTCTCTCGTTCTGTTCCATCAGTTCACCACCTTCGCATATTGAAAATTTGAACATGAGTGTGCAATTTATTATAACATCGGGTTTGGCCAAAAGCTAAAGAGTGCGGCCCCTAATCGAAATGAATAAAGACCCTATTTGGCTGTAGAGTCTTTGACCAACTCAGTTGAGCCGACTGTCTCTATCTCCTATTCTTAACTAGCCAGAATTCACCGTCACTGCCATCCGCCAACATGCGCAACAACACCGCGCCGGGGAAATCTTCAGCCATCTCGGTCGCCATCGTGAATATTCGGTGATTGCCAGCCGTATGTTGCTGGATTGCCCTTGGATCGGGGATGCCGGAGGTCAAAATACCATCGCTAAATAACACAATGAGTGTCGGTTGCTTTTGGCGCGCCTCTTGCGTTGCATCAAGCATATCCAGATCGGAATACCGTGAGCTCTTCGTCGGCTTTGCCGAATCGAGGTAGGCAATCGCGTCGGAGACGTTTGCATCATTGACAGGTAGGAAACTGGTTCGATAGGATTGAATTTCCCCACTGAAAGTCATGATGTTGAAAAGATCATGCGGTTCGAGGAATTCCAATGAATCGGCCATAATGGCAAGCATCCGCTGAAACTTTCGTGGATTCAGACTGAGCATACTCGAAGAGAAATCCACGCAGTAGATGATCCGCTGTGGTCCCTCCTGCCTTTCGATGAATTTGACGAGACGGCTTTTGGGTCTCGCCGCTTCGGCTGATTTAGGCTTGACGGGGGTTGTTATCACGCGCTCCATCTGGGGCATCGCTTGAGGCGTTACGACGCGTGTTGTTAAACCGCCGCTCAGATCTAGTGAATCTAAGGCCCGAAACGGCATCGGTTCGGCTGCCGAAGCAATGCCGCGCTCACTGAGCGGTGCGTTGCTTGTTAGGATCTTTAGCCTCGGCCGGTTGGTCTGTGAGGTTGCTTTCACTTGTTTCTTGACTTGAACCCGCTTTTGACGGCTCAACCGTTTTGTTTTTGGTCTCTCAACCTTCATCAATACTGCATTAACAGCGTTTTGCTCTAAACGCAATTTCTGCGTGGGCCAAAGAAAAAATCCTATCACGCCAACGATGAGGTGCAAAGCAAAAGAAACAGTGAGCGCTTTGCTAGATCTATACCTCGATTTCATTTTACATACTCCTACCTGGGGCTCATCGTGTTTTTAGATCTGCGACGAAGCCGGTTTCACACGAGCAAGGGTGAACACGTCGACATAAGCAGGGCTTGCGGTCTGCAAAACCTGTAGGGCTTTGTTGACTGTTGTGCCTGTTGTAAAAATGTCGTCAATGAGCAAAATTCCCCGATCCCGTACCAGGTCGGGGTTGCGCACCTCAAAGGCGCCTGCGATATTTTCCAGGCGTTCTTCGTGGGAACTCAGGCTGCTTTGCGGAACCGTGTCCTTGACACGAATGAGAATGTTGCTACGGATTGGCACATTCCAAACAGCGGTAATGCCTTGAGCGATCCGTTCAGCTTGGTTAAATCCTCTCCCACGATAGCGGTTGGTGTGGAGAGGTATCGGGCACAGAAAATCATAGTCCGCAGCAGAAAGGTCTGCCGGCAGATGCGCCTGTATCAATCGCATTAAGTGTTTTGCCAGGATTTGCTTTCTGTCGTATTTCAGCAGATGTATTGCTTCCCGCAGGACAGGTTCGTAAAGGGCGATGGAGCGAAGTTTGCGGTACGGCGGTAGCCGCTTTCGACAATCTGAACAACTTCTATTCTGAAGCGAGATGGATTGACTATCAGAGTTAAGCGGCACGCCACAAATCTGACACCATGGCGGCATCAAAAATTCAATCTGTTCCCAACAGTCATCGCAGAGATAGTGAACCCCACCAACACCCATCGGCGTCTCGCAACGTCGGCATCTCGCCGGGTAGATGAACGTGACCAGGGATTCCAACCATCTGTTCATTAACAGTACGTGTTACACAAAGACAAGGAACGCCAGATACGACAACCCAACGAATGCTTAGAAATTGAGGTTCAGGCCGACCTCAAATGAAGTCTTTTGGATCGGCTCGAAGGCCTTCTCTCCATCTGCGTCCTCGATCTGCCGGAACCGGTACTCGCGTACAATTGCCACCTCCAGCGGAGGATACACTTCGTATCCGATTCGTACGGTGAACGCGGATTTATTATCAAGCCGAAAGAGATCTTCAAAAAAGGCTGGGTCTTCACTCTCCGGATTTTGTGGATAATCCGGGTCGGGTTCGCCGATGTTGCGCTTGACGTAATATGCGCGAAACGACATCCGTTCCACTAAACCGGATTCGGTTACCCCAAGATACAACTTCGGCTCGGTGTTGTTGTAATCCTCAAAAGTCCCCAACAGATTGACCTTTGGAACCGGCTGCCACGCCAACATCGAGAAGTAGCCGCGTTTTTCTCCATCCTCATCGGCATCCTCATCCATTCCCAGGAACTCGGGAGCGGTAAAGGTTCCCTTGGCCGCCTGGTAGGTGTAATCAAACAGCGTGGGTTGGAATCGTTCGCCAAAGATGCGATACTCTACTTTGAACAGGGCCTTAGAAACCGATACCCCTAGCCCCACGGCATTTCCGGTGGCAATCTCTTCTGAAATCTCCCCGGTGTCGGCTTCAATCTCTCTTTTCGTGTTGAGGAAGGCTAAGTCGTCGTAGAGCGTCACACGCAACGCCCTGTTGTCGATAATGGGAATGGCGGCATCAACGCCCAGCGCAACCAGCGGATCCTCGTCAATCGTCCCGTCGATGCCTTCCTGATCAGGGATCAAATCGGGTTCAATATCTGTCAAATAGGTCCCGCCCAATTCGAGTCGGTTGAGGATTGACGATGAGCCTTCTCTCTGCAACGGACGAATGTATACCCGCCCGCCGAAAATCGTCGGATCGCCGAGATTATTGATGACCGTTTCGATGCCCACTTTCTTTGTTTGGCTACTGAGATTTAGACGCAAGCCACGCCGATCATAGTTGGAATAACCGGACATAATGAATCCGTGACCAATCGTCACGTAGTCTAACTCTCCGAAACGGGCGTAGAATGGATCGCTGAGGTGTCCATAGCGCACATAGCGAATTGTTCGCAGAATGGTGCTCACGTCATCCCACTGTTCCCCATCTTCAGCAAGGATTTTATCCTCATCTTCTTCGGCATCTAGATTGTACAGCACCACAACATCCAGCCCAAATCCAATCTTCCCGAGATCGATATCCGGCTGTAACTGCGCCCGGAAAAAGGGATCTCCATCGATTAGGGTCAGTCCGACGCCTGAAAGTCCAGCTTGTTTCAAAGTCAGCTCTTCCAGATCCTCTGGCCCGCCATATGAAATGATTTCTTCTTGCCCATAAATGGGAAGCACTGAAGCAAATAATAAAATGACTATTCCTAAAGCAGCATGCTGATTTCGGTTCATTAAGCTCTCCTTATTCTGCCCTTGCATGAATTTTATACCAGAAATCAAATATCATATCACTACATGCGCAGAAGTGCAAGCGCAAAATAACATTCCCAGAGATTTTTCCGAACTTTCCCCAACCTGAGTTCCTACGCCACAATCTGACCATCTTTCATCTGGATAACCCGATCGGCATCCCGCTTCAAACCCTCGTGGTGAGTTACAATCGCAATCGTCGTCTGATGCTCTTGACGCAACTCACGAACGAGGTTCATCAGATTCGCGCTCTGCCGACTATCGAGATTCGCCGTCGGCTCGTCGGCAAAGATAATTTTAGGGCGGTTGGCGAGTGCACGTGCGAAAGAGACGCGCTGCTTCTCCCCTCCAGAAAGCTGCGCTGGCCGATGATACATACGCCTTTCTAACCCAACTTGCGTAAGGAGTTCCTTCGCCCAGGGCTCCGCTTCGTCACGCTTTGTCGCAGCAATGTCCATCGCAATCATCACGTTTTCTATCGCCGTCAAGTAAGGGATCAGGTTAAAGAGCTGAAAGACGAAGCCGATCTTCTCGCATCGAATGTGAGACAGATCTTGATTTTCGTGGTCGATCTGTTGCCCATCAATCCAGACATCCCCTTCGCTCGGCGTGAGGATACAACCGAGCAGGCTTATCAGCGTTGTCTTGCCACAGCCGCTGTCTCCCATGAACATCAGCAGTTCGCCTTCTTCAATAGCGATATCAACATGATCAACCGCCACAACCGTTGCATCACCTTCGCCAAAGCGTTTCGCCAGGCCTTTTCCTTCGACAACGATTCCCATTAGATTTCTCCTCTAAATGCTACCATTGGATCGACGGCGATCGCTTTTCGCGCAGCGAGGTAACCGCCACCACAGCAGACAATAAAGCTGATAACTGCTACAATCACCGATTCAACCAGGTGAATTGAGACAAAGATTGGGGCAGCGGCGGCAAAGATATAAGACAAGATTACCCCAGAAATTACGCCAATCGCCGACGTCAGCGCGACCTGCTTGAGGATCAAGGAGGTCACGTAAAAATTGGATGCGCCGATCGCTTTGAGGACGCCAATCTCCTGCGTTTTTTCGAGCGTCGTGACGTAGGTGATCATCGAGACAATCAGCCCGGCGGCGAGCCAGAGCATGACGCGCAAGAATTGAACAGCCTTCATCGGTTCATCCACGTAGGTGTCGATAATATCGTCGAGTGTCTGTTCCAGTGTGCGCACATCAATGGTTTTGAATTGTTCATCCGTACGTTCCAGATTCTGCATAACTTGCTCGGCGGTATGCCCCTTCGCGGTTCGAGCAATCATCATATTCACATGAAGGGTGTTCTTGAGTAGCACGTCTTGGGCTGTGCGAATGTCCATAAAGAGTAGCGGTGTGTCCAGTACAAACATCAGGCTCTTCACCTTACCGACCACCTTGAGTTCTCTGCTTCCGATCAAAATCCGTTCCCCGATTTGAAGGTTCATCTTTTCATCGATGACCACTTCACGTGGGGGGAGATCTGCTTCAGCCCACTCCTCCAATTCACTGGAGGCAAACAGGCGACCTTCCGTCAATTCATATTTTGTGGGGCCTCCGAGCTTGCCGATTTTGTATCCGACCATAACGGCTTTGCCATGCTTGCCTCGGATAACGGGGCGTGCTTGCGCGAAGACGAGCGGAGATACTGAATTCGGCTCAAGTTCTGGGCTCATGTTGAGATACCCCAGGTACTCCGGATTGAGCAGTGAGAAACCGATGAACGCACTCCCCGAGCCCTCGGCGGAGATCCAAATGTCCGCCCCTGTCGATTGGACGTACTGCCCCGCCTGAATCCGCATGCCGTTCATGATACCGCCCAGCATCAGAATCAGCGCAATGAGAACCGTGATGCCGATTGCGGTCAGCACGACGCGGGCCCTACGATAAGCCATGTCCTTCAGAAATATGCTGTTCAATTTCCAGCCTCCTTTTGTCTCGACTTTGTCACATTTTCCCAGCTCTGCTAAGAATTCGCTAACACAACCTCCGCATTGGTTTCCACACTTTCCAAAATGGCATCGACCAGACGCAGATTCTGCACGCCATCCTCGAATGTCGCATGCGGTTCGTAGTCGTCGAGAATAGATCTGGCGAAATGACGTAACTCATCAAGGTAGCCCGCGCGACTCACACCGTTGCTTGGAAAGCTGATCCCCGGATCGTATTGTTGATAAGGGAAGTCAGCGTAGCCACCATTTCCAGTCCAGGGCTGCGGGCCTTGATATTGTAAGTGCGTCCAATTTTGCGTTCGGACGGTCGCTCGATTGCTGCCGAGGACGTAGATGCCACCTTCGAACGCGGGGGCTTTGAAGCCGAGGTCAAGATGGCCGATTGCTCCGCTCACGTACCGAAGATTGACGTGGTACAGATAATCGCCAAACTCAGCTCCGACTTTGATTGCATTGACGCTACGCACATCGCCCATCAGAAAGCGCATGCAATCGAGAATGTGAACGACATGATCCAGAAAGAAGAAGCGATCCGTTTCCGTCTGCGGGTCCATCCCCCAATCCATTCGCATCCCCGGCCCCGGGGCCATGTATCGCCCCGAAAACAGGGCTGGCGTTCCGAATTCCTCCCGATTCATCAGATCTTTCGCCATGCGATGGACGGGCATGTGACGCCACATCCAACCGACCATTCCCTTAACGTTGCTTTTTGCGTGGGCATCTGCAAGCCGTTGTGCGCCTTCGACATCCAGTGACGGCGGTTTTTCGACGAACGTATGTAGCCCCTGCTCAAGACAATAGACGCCGGCCGCCTCATGCACACGAGGCGGTGCGATAATCACGGCTGCATCCAGATCCGCATTCTCGATCATCTCACGATAGTCGGTATAGACGTTTGGCACATTGAAACGCTGGGCTGTCGCCTCGGCGCGTTCCCGGCTGAGATCGCAGCACGCGGCAAATTCGATCTCTTCTAGCACGGCTAAACAGGGGTGCATGCTGCCACGCGTATGACCGCCACACCCGATTGCACCTACGCGAACTTGTGTTTTTTCCATAGATTGCATCTCCTTAGACTTAAGGTTTTGAAGATCGGCAAATCATCGAACAGGCTAAGAACTGAGCATGTCAATAATCCCTGGAACGATTGGCGAATATCACATCGAGCTGTTCCATACGGTCGCCATCCACAAAGCGGCCCGTTTCAATGCTTCTTTTGACTTTGATAGTGACCTTCTGATAGAGGGCAGCAAAGAAGCCGATCCGACTGTTTTCACTGCGGGCGCAATCGATGATGGCGTCTAATTGCTCAACAACTTCATCGATGGTCTTGGCAATCACGGTTTCTCCGAATCGGGTCGTTCAATTTTCGTTAAAAGGATCGCGTTAGGCACTTTGGGCAAAAGCTGTGCCAGGACGGCGGATCTGGCCATTTGCGTGTTAATAGGGGTGAATGGTTGAATGGCAAATAAGAATTGCCCTGTCTGTGGCACGCTTCCGCCGTGATGCACTATAACGTACAGCCCAATAGAATGCCACCTTCCTCTCGCAGATCGCATAATTCTATCACGGATTACCAGTGGGGGCAAGCAATAAACTTCTAAGCGATTGTAACGATTGTGAAGTTCAGCCTCGGAAATGGGGTTTAAGCAGAAAAATGCTTCTCGGTCGTTTTTGTGGTTTTCTTTTTTTGGGAATCATGCTATAATAATACAACTTTGAGTCGTTAAGTGAGGTCAATCAACTCATTGTCATGCAGCGGGAATGACAGCTAGCTGTGGTTGAGAAAGCTTCCTGTCAATCCCCCTGCTATTATGAACAACCCGCTTTCGGCATTGGTTTTGTTTCTAAAGCGGATCTTACGCTGCCTCCCCGCCTAATCCTGATTCTTAGACGTAATCTCGTAGCACTTCCCTTTGTAGCAGACGATAACTCGCTTCCCGATTGCCAGGTATTTGTTCAGCTCCGGATGCTTGGCGATCAGATCAAAATACGCCTCGCTACCGTACTCGATCTTCTGCGTTTTCCCTTCTTTTTTATAGTCGCTATCTACCCAGACGCTGTCACGGAGATAGAACGTCTTATCGCTAACACGCTTCACCGACTCGGAGACGCTTTCTTCCTGTTCACCGAGTTTCATCTCCTGGAGTCGACGGCTTTTCCTCACCGCATCCGCACCAGAACTTCGCCCCATTGAATAAGACTGCCTGGCGAGTTCCTCTTCAACGCGAAGTACGGAACTGTCTATTCGCATCGCACGTCCTCGAATCAGGTGAGTCGCCGGTTGGCTGGACATGGGTGCAGCCGCAACGGGGCGATCATCTTCCTGGACAAGGAATGAGGTGTACGGCGTCATAATCCCGTACTTCTTGCTGAGACGGACGATCTCATCAATCAGTTCTTTATCCTCGCCGTTCAGGCGCACTGTGTCAACAAGATAAGCCACCTTCCGCTGTGCCCACAAGTGTGGCAAGAATTCGTGGTCTCGTTCCCGTTTTGGAAAACTGACCTTGTGAGAGAATTCCTGCTGTTTACCTGCGACCTCTCCGCGGAGTTTGATTTTCGTATCGCCATGTTCTTTATAACGCCCAAGCACGGTCAACTGTGCCCCGCGAAACAGATCGGGGAGTTTTTTCGGATACCGGTCCTTGGTTTTGATCTTTCCGGTGTCTAGTTCCAGATTGACAAGCACGGGCTCGCTGACCTTCGTGAAAAACGATGAGACCGCCACTTCGAGGTCCTCCTTCGGTTCGACATACTGGCGTGTGCCACGATTCTCTTCAGCAAGTTTGTCGAGCAGTTGCGTGTTGACATCGTACCCCACACCAAAAACAAAGAGGCGAGCATTTCCGTCGTTTGCCGCCGCGACGTTCTTGATGATCTGTCCAACGTCTGTCTCCCCAACAGTGGGCAAACCGTCCGTCAAAAAGATAATAATCCGAGGGCGTTTCGGATCGGGCTTCTCCTTGAGGGCGGTCAGCAGGGCTTCGTTGATGTTTGTTCCACCCAGACTTTCGATCTCGTCAATAAACGCCAGTGCCTTCTCACGCACGCCATCCACCGAAACAAGCTCCTCGGAGAAGGGCTCGATTTCCGTGCTGAACAGGATGAGGTTGAATCGGTCGCCGTCGTTCAGATTGCGGACGCAGAACCGAAGGGCATCTTTGGCTTGCTTGAGCTTCTCACCGCGCATACTGCCAGATCTGTCCAACACAAACACGAGGTCTTTATCGATAATCTCTGATTGCTTCGTCTCGTACTTGGGGGAGACCAGCAGCATGAAGTAGCCATCCTCGTCTTCATCAGCGCGATGGGCAATCACGTCGATACCGAAATCTTTGTCGGAGAGTGAATAGTAGCAGACAAAATCCCGTTTCGGTTTAACGTTTGTATCTTCGTAGCTAATCTTCGCGCGACGATCACTTTTGCGGACAATTTCCACATTATGCGAGGGCGAGTAGATGGTCTTGATGTCGTGTTTGCTTTCGAGCGTCATCGAGAGCGCCAGGCTCTCAACCGGCTGGTCTGTGAACTTTTCCGTGCGTAACGGATAGGTGTACTTCGCCAGCCCGGCGTTGACATGGATGACTTGCGAATATTCGAGTTGAATTCGCTTTTCACCGTTTGCGGGAATCGGAAACACGCGGGCCTGAAACGCACGTCTCCCGATGTATTCCAGCAGCGCCGGATCCTGGGCTCGACGGACGATGCCTTCGTAAATCTGCCGCGCCTTGTCTTTGGATAAGAGTTCGCCTTTCACCCGTTCGCCATCGATATACATGGCGAAATCCGATACGGCGGCGTCATCGGGCAACGGAAACAGGTACGTGCCTTCCAGTTGAAAGCGATTTTTATTGGCGAAGATCTGATCAATCTTCGTTGTGGCGAGTTGGTTATCAATCGAGATGGTGACGTGGTGGCATTCAATCGCCAGTGGGGCGAAGTGGGGATGTCGTGGTGGGCGTGGAATGATGATGCCTTGGGCGTGAGCCAGATGCACGAAGCAACTGAAAATGAGGATCAGGAGCGTGGTGTGGATGGTCAAGCGTTTCATGGGATACCTCCGTTGAAAGTGAGTGAATCAGATCGGGGGGTAGGTAAAAATGCACGATATTATTAACTTCCACACCGACAGCCTCTCTTGGTTTCGCCGTTCTCCGTATCAAGGCGATGTGTCACTTTCGGGCGGGGTTGCATTCGCGGTCCTCTTAGATGGTTCCGCAAGGAGTTTTTCGATCATCACCTTACTTTTGCGATAAGTTGTTGATTGAGGCTCAACAAAATCAACAGAACGATACCGCCTAACCTGAAATAACCCATGATTGAAACTCCATTCTAAAATCTTTACATCGGTTTTATCGCTGCCAATACGCGCTTCATCAATCCGTCCGCCTGATCCGACTCTATCCACCGGGCCACGACGACCAAATCATTGTCCGGGTCGATCCAGATCAGGTTTCTCCCCGCGCCCTGGCGTAGTCGATTGCCGCGTCGAGCATACTGGCATCCATGCCGACCTCCTGAGGCGTTCTGCGCTCCCAGTCATCCCAGGGCCCCCGGGTAGTAAGTATCTTGAGTGAACTGCATCGTCGCACCTCGATTCTAAGTTCAAATGCCTCCATCGGAGCCTCATGGTCTCACGCTATTCAGCCTTGTTCGTCTGGAAAATCTCCCAACTTCGCCCCGGCAGATCTGTGCGGAAATACTCGACATTTCCCCGATCCGCGACTGTGACATAGCAGGTCCGCCCATCGGGGCCACCGAAAGCCAGATTGGTACACTGCGTCCCCTCAAGCGCAACTTCCAGGAGGACCTCGCCACGCGGGGAAACTTTCGCAATCGTGCCTTTTCCGTGGCGCGTGACATAAAGATTGCCTTCAATATCGCAGCGCATACCATCCATACCAAAATCGGGGAACTGAATCAGCAGACGCTTGTTGCTGACCTCGCCGGCGGCGGACAGATCATACGCCCAGATGTTCCGCTGTACGCTCTCATTGACGTAAAGCGTCCGCCCATCCGGACTGACTTCGATGCCATTGGTTGTGCCCATGTCGGTTTCGAGGAGCGTGACTTGCCCATCGGTGCCGATACGCCAGATCTGTCCGGTCGAGTTCGGCCAATTCGGATCGCTGGCGTAGAGAATGTCGTTTGTGCCGATGGCAATATCATTGGGCTGGTTCATGGACGGCTCATGGGCGTGAACGCTGATGGCTCGCGTCACCATATCTACCTTGAGGATATTGTGGTTGGTGTAGTCCGCAATGAGCATGGAACCCGCTTGATTGAAACGGATGCCGTTGCCGATGCTGCCGTTGGGTAGCTCGACGAATACGCTGCATTCCCCCTCCGGCGTCACTTTCCCAATGGTGTGCTGACGTGCATAGTTGACGGCATAGAGGTTGCCTTTAGCATCGCAAGCCGGGCCCTCGATGCCGGAAGTGAAACCGCCGGGTTCTGTGAAGGTATGACTGATAAACAATTGCTCGCTCATGGTGATGGATCGCCTTTCTTTAAGATAGCGGAATTCTATTTTGGCTGACATCCGGTATGGTGTCAAGTAAAAAATGGAGCTGAACTTTTGAACGCGAATTCTGTTTCATAGAAAATTTCTGGTTGCAAGTCTGACCAAATCAAGGTACATTATTAGCTCGATAATCAACATGAATTGGTCGGAGGTAATATGATGGATGCAATGTATCGATTGATAGATCTTGAAAGTGACGAAGCAATTGGTGTGGCTACCGGGGATCAGTTGCAGTTTCTTATCGATAACCTTGAGAAGGAAGGGGTCGAGGATCAGGACTATTTTATCGATGAGGATACCCTAAGTTTCCTCGCCGAGAATGGTTGCGATGAGGATTTGCTAACAATGCTCACGGAAGTCCTGGAAGGCAGAATGAGTATCGATATTCGTTACGAAGTGGCATGACATTTTGCGGCAACAGCGGGCCCGAATTTTGTTGACAGGTCGTGAGTTCGTGATAGAATGTCTTTATGTAGGGGCCCTGATAGTTTTGATACGACCCGGATTCGGTCAGGAGGATACCGGCGTATGAGTAAAATACGATTTGTTCCCACGGGAGGGCCATTGGGCGCCGAAGTGAGGAATCTGGATCTGCGCGATTCTCTGAAGTTGGCGTCACCGGTGGCGAGCCGGCGATCTGGTGGTGTGGGATAATCGCTGCACCATGCACCGCCGCGAAGGGTTCGATAATAGCGAGCGCCGGTTGATGAAACGCACTCAGGCAATCGGCCCATTATCCAAAGCGTGAGGAGGGAGATGCAGAAACCGAATATCGTGCTGATCGTCGCCGACGACATGGGATACGGCGA
>JAPUIP010000332.1 GCA_027296925.1 Candidatus Poribacteria bacterium
AGCAGACATCAGATTGTGCGGTGCATCAGCAAACGCCCGATCTGGACAATTGTCATCTGTGGGATTACCGGCTGACAAAGGTTTGGGGGGTTGAGGGGGAGATCATCATCGAAATCGATGCGCTCTGTCAGCCATTCGCATGAGCGAAGCTAACTGGTCGTCAAGTTCTTCCTTATATTCTAAGGCGGCCTCAAGGGAACCCCTAACCGTGAACATATGTACTTCATCACCTACGCCTAATAGCACGTATTGAAAATGCTGCTTGTCGCCATCGAGGAAGCGGTAAGTAATGCTGTTGCCCAGCACATTTTCACTGTGGTACGGGGATGGATCTTTCCAAAGTGCTGTAATTTCTTGCGCGGCAACACGTGCTGACAGTCGTTGGTCCCAGAATTGATCGTCCCAACCCTGTGCCTGTGCGGGACTCCAGGCTCGCATGGTCCGCTCTGCGTCGACTTGAGGTTTGATGGTATGATTGAGAATAAGCATGACGTCGGGTTTCATATAGGAAGTTCCGCCGGGCGCTCTGAACCTTCCTCCTGGCTCTAACTCTTTTAACTCATCAAGTTCTTGCGGGTACAATTTGTCCCAAAAGACATGGGCGTATGCGTTAGTAGCAATGCCAAAAGCAACGAGAAGCGCAAGTCCAAACACCAGAGGCTTCAACGCTTCACCATCATCTTTTGGTGCAGCTCGCACCATTTGCTGTGAGCTGCCGCTGTTGCCTCGCATCCTGCCACTGAACATTCAGGTTTGGCATCGTCTATCATCTGCTGGAGCCGTTCGCGGCGCAGATCCGCCCATGTCTGAGTGGTGTCGTCTTTTTTGGCGCTCACTTTTCAGTACCAGCCAGTACAGAATCATCGACTTTGCCGACCTTGAACTCACTAGCGCGACCGTCTGTATCGATCACCGATACCACGTCGCCAACCTCAACAAATTGTGCCAAAGCGGCCGGTTCTTCGATCTGCCGCAAGGTGGTGCAGGCGTTACAGGAAACGAGCATCGAGAGAACGAGTATTCTGGCGATGGCCGATGATCTTCTGACGCTGAAGGTAAACTCACGCTTAGACATATCCGTGCTCCAGGTGGAAATTCGAGAACACGGTAGCCCTTCGCGCTTGAGTACTCCTGATTGTGTTCTGAGATTTTCTTTAGTTAGTTTAGGCTGAACTAACCTGATGATTCATAAAGAAAACCTGCACGTCCAACGTTCTACGGTGTAAAGATTACTGACACAACACGCGTCTGGTACGGGTGACAAACGTCCCCTATGATTGGTTCTAAAGTCGAGAATGCGCTCTCTGGGGCTTCCCGACATACGCTAGATCCATTCCTGGAAACAAGAGAATCTTCTCCAAAGCGGACGTTCAGACCCCGATTTTCAACGTCCGCTTTCGGCCATGAGCAGACGGTTCGGATTGTGCGGCGCATCGGGCCGTCATTGCCAATCCCCTGCCATACGATCCTGTTTGATTCGTCACTCTCTAGACATAGTCTCGAAATATTCTTTCGCCTGCTCAATTTCCCAGAGTAAAGCGGACCGATTCTGGCGCAGTGTTTCCGAAGGCACTGCATCATAATTTGGCACTTCGAGACTGCGCCCCAGTTCCTCGAGGTTCGTCTCGGACAGCACCCTCTGAAGATCCCTAAGCCGTGCCAACCATTCGCGAGCGACCGCTCTTGAGGGCGCATAGCCCATTCCACTATTGCCATTCTTAAGCGAAACATAGATCGGCGCTGTATGTACGTTGCTAGTGGGCTGGAAATTGGCAAAGTGCAATGGTGAGACGTTACCGCCGGAGTTGAGCTGTGCACCGTATCCTCGCAGAGCAAACCAAGAAGATTCGTCAACACGTTCCTCCAACTCGAAGTTTATGGTGCTCTCTCCGTCTACACGGGAGAAACGCGCAATGATGTTCCCGTTTCGCAAAAGCTCGACAAATGCCACGGCATCTCGCGCCGGGTCGAAGGAAACTGCCCCTTCGATCTTTACGACAGCGGTATCCTCCAACAGAATATCGCTACCTATGTCGCGGCCGTTAATCCTGAACTCCACCATCGGTCCAGTGGTAACAAAGGTCCGCCCTTGTTTTACGGCATCTAGCCACTTCTCATAACTGAGTGGCCCATCTACTCTTGTATAGAACCGCTCATGACCGACGATGGTCTGATCGGCACACGGATAGTCGGTACCGGCTGTAGGTGTCACTCGAAATCCAAGATTCAGGATGTCGTACCAGGCATCGTATCCGCTTCGATTGAATTGAAGCACCTCTACAAAATGCAGCAGATTGTGTGGCAGCAACACGGCCATGCCGTCATAGGGCGGTAGGACGCCTCCCGTTGGCCAGTAAGCGTGAGCAAAGCCGTTGATGCCGCCCAATTCGACGGCCTGCTCCCAAATCAACCGATAGATCAGGTACTTTTCCGGGTCGAATAGTGGCTTGCTGGCGCCCAGCGTGATCGTGTGCCCTAGAAAATGTGTGCGCGGCGTCTCCTGCCCAGTCGCCAGGATGTAATACCCCTGCTGGTAGTGACTATCGGGACCAAAGGTGTATTGGGGAGCAATCTGGAAGTTGCGGACCTTGCCCATCTGCAGCAAGTTGGCCACGTGAATATCTTCAGCCTGCATCATCTTCAAGATGAGCGGGTTCAGTGCTGGGTCCGGCCTTTGAATATGTACGTGATCGTCGGCGCTGTACCAGCCCTTACTGGGCATATCGGTCCAGCGTTTGACCGCGATAGCTTGATCTATCGTTTCACCGACCGAAACCTTTAGCACAGCAGACGCCACTTTGTATTCAGGACCCTTGAATACCGCGACCCTCACGCGACCAGCCGGCACCTGTACTGACGACGAACCCTCGCTGTAGAACTGGATGGCGCTCGAATATGGATTCTCGAGCCGGTCTTTAAATGCGGCGAAAGCGGAAGCGAGATCGGTGTAGCCCGCACCCTCATCGCTCATATCGCAATCACCCCCAAACAGCATTGCGTCCTGCGCAACATAGTAAGTACCATCTTTGTCCCGGATTTCCACGCGCGCCGGCGTCGGCGCGCCAGTTATCTCGTCGGTGATATGTAGATTGAGAGTCCCGAACTGGTCCTGAGCCGTTGCGGCAGCAGCCATGAAAGCCACAGGTACAAATATAGCCAGACGTTTTAGAATCATCACGATGTCTACTCCCCCCCCAGGCTGTAGCGCTGACAGATAATCAACCATAAGTGTGCCACATCCTAGCCGGCTCATGTTCATGCCAAGACCAGAATGAGCGCCTGGCGAACAGCATGGACAATTGTCGCTAACAGCGCCGTTGTCACAAGGCGACACGGCTCCAAGGAGGCCTCTACGAAGCTTCCCAGCGACTCCTAAACGTCCGTTTCGGGCACAAACCAGACTCTCCTGGCGATTGGACTTGAATGGCAGCTTTGGGTCGTAAGCGGACGTTTACGGCCCATTTCTGACCGTCCGCTTTCGGCCATAAGCGGTCACCGGCTATCTTCGCGCGAAAGTGAGACACTATGGGCACTTCATGGATAGCTGTATTAAGACACGATGCCCAAGT
>JAPUIP010000333.1 GCA_027296925.1 Candidatus Poribacteria bacterium
CAACAATCCCCTTGACCTGACCGCCAGCGGCTAGTACCCTCGTGAAAACCTTGAAATCGCAGTCAGCCACCAGATCTGAGACATCGAAAAGCTCAATACCAAAGCGGGTGTCCGGCTTATCGTTGCCGTATCGCGCCATTGCCTCATCGTAGGGTATACGCAGGAATGGCGTCCTGACGGAAATACCAGCCGCCTCCTCGAACATCCGTTTCATCAACCCTTCTGTAATCTCAAGTACATCCTCCCGTGTCGCAAAGGACATCTCGATATCGAGCTGTGTGAATTCGAGCTGTCGGTCCGCACGGGTATCCTCATCGCGGAAGCATCTGGCAATCTGGAAATAGCGATCGACACCACTCATCATCAAGATCTGCTTAAACTGCTGTGGGGATTGGGGCAACGCATAGAATTTGCCCGGATTAAACCGACTGGGAACCAGGACGTCGCGAGCGCCCTCTGGTGTGCTATTCATTAGGATAGGCGTTTCGATCTCAAGGAAGCCCTGCTCATCCATGTACTGCCGAGCGGCAAACGCCGCTTTGTGCCGAATTCTCAACATCTTCTGCATTCGCGGACGACGGAGATCGATGTAACGATATTTCAGCCGAATATCTTCCGCAATGTCAACATCGTCTTCAACGGGGAACGGAGGGGTTTGGGCGATATTCAGAATATCCAGTTGATCGGTTGCAAGTTCAATTTCGCCGGTTGGCAGGTTGGGGTTGACCGTGCCTTCCTCCCGCTCACGGACCGTGCCTCCGACGCTTAACACAAACTCGTTCCGGATCTCGTGCGCAGCTTTGTGCACTTCGGCGTCAATTTGGGGATCAAACACCACCTGGGTGAGTCCCGTTCGATCCCGTAGATCGACGAAAATTACACCGCCATGGTCTCGACGGCGGCATACCCAACCGGTGAGTCGCGCCGATTTTCCGGCATCGGCGAGCCGTAATTCTCCACAATAATGTGTCCTTTTCATTTCAGGCATTGTATGATTATCTCCTTCTTCGGTGTCAGGTTTAGGATTTGGCAATACATAAGATTCGGTGAGTATTCATCTTCACGGATTGAAGTTTATTAGCGATCTGACAAAGGGGAATCGTTTTTTAGTTGCATTGAACAGTCGCTCATCGGCTGTCCAAAATTCACACTCTCGTGCTTCTGCCAGGGCAAGGTAGACTGAATCATACACGTGTGCCTGCTGAAGTTCGATGGAAATTTCCCATATGCGCTGCCTTAAATTGACCACATCCACAAACTCCACAGGAATTTCCTGGAGTTGCTTCCAGCATAGATGCGCCTGCGCTAACGTGAGCTCTTTTCTCGAAACCACCTTTTGCCTCAAGATGCTGTCCACTTCCCCCATGAAAAAGACCGGTGCGATTAGGGCAACCTCGGCCTCCTTCCATTGTGCCAGAAGCATTTTTACGTTATCAGACATCCTTTCAGGCACTACCCGTTTGATAATCAAGCTGGCATCAACCACCACTTCTTGGCTCATCGATCTGCTCGTGCGTCCCTTAGCCGTCTCAGGATTTCGACCGAATCGCTTGTGGTTCCGACTTCGGCAAGTAGTTGTTGGAAGACACGCTCCGCCCCCTCATCAAATCGGTTCCATTTCTCTCGAAGTTCTTTCCGCCGAACCTCATTATTTTCGGGAAAAACGGTCACCTTCGTCCCTTCCGGGAGCAATACACCTTCTTCTAAAACAACGACTTGATTTTTGATAATGCCTGTGTAAGGCATGGCTTTTCCTCCCTCTGGGGGCTCTAACGATAAGCAACTTCAGTTAATGAACGCCTCTACTCATTCACCGGGATGCCACAACTCTGGATCGGCAACCATCTGCTCGCCGCTGCTCATATCTTTGACTTCATGCGCCCCACCTGCCTCGAAGGGCGGGAACCACACATAAGGAATACCCTTGCGGGAGGCGTAACGGAGTTGCCGCGAGATCTTGCCCGGCGCGTGATACATTTCGACGTTAAATCCCCGCTGGCGCAGTATGTTAGCGGTGTGGATGGAGGCCTCGCGTTGGTCCGCATTGGGAAAAACCGTGAGCACATCCGTGGGGCACGACGGACCGGTTTCTAACCGGTTTTCCCCGATTAACTTGCCGAAGAGACGGCTCAATCCAATGGAGATTCCCACGCCGGGTAGCTTGCGATTGATAAAAGATCCAGCCAAATCGTCATATCGGCCGCCCGAACAGATACTCCCTAGATTGGGAAAGTCGAGCAACATGGTTTCATAGACGGAGCCGGTGTAGTAGTCAAACCCTCGAGCGATTGACAGGTCCGCCAGAACCCCGCCACGGATCAACATTCCTAGCTCCTCCATGACGAAAACCAATTCGTTTAAGCCTTCGTCGAGCAGATCGGATTGCACTTCCAGCGCCTCGACCTGTTCAACGAAAGAGGCATCGGTGGCGTGGATCGTCGCAATGGCAAGACAACGCTGCACCAGCTCCGGTGACAGATTGAATTCCGATTGCAGTGTCGAGGCAACTTCGTCCCCACCAATCTTGTCGAGTTTATCGACAATCCGAATCGCCGAAACGGTGTCCTCAATGCCCAGCCCCGTGAAGTAACCTTCCAGGATCTTCCGGTTGCTGATGCGGATCTGAATCTCTCCAATATCAAGAGAACGCAGTGTGTCGTAAATGATCGCCGGCATTTCTGCGTCAAAGTGAAGCGGCAGACCATCCACATTGATCACATCAATATCGCCCTGATAGAACTCCCGGTAACGCCCATCTTGGGGACGTTCGCCACGCCATACCCG
>JAPUIP010000334.1 GCA_027296925.1 Candidatus Poribacteria bacterium
AACAAGGTGAGCCCCCTGGATGGCTTTGCGGTCCAGACCAGTAGCGGTCTGAGTTTGCACTTCAAAGACCTCGGTGTCGAGGGTGGGCTGTGGCCGGCAGCGCGGTATCACTATGAGCTGCGTCATTACAAGCGCAACCGCGCGATCGACTCTGGGAGCTTGGCGGGAAACGCAGCCATCCCAATCTCGGCGGATGTGCTTTCATCAATGGATGACTTCGTTGGCGGAACGGGCCCAGGTGACGAGAGTCGGTTCTTTTATTACAAGCTGAAAATCGAACGTGATGGGAAAAAGAGTAAGGAAGTGCGTGTGTACCTCTACCGTGGGGAAACCGACGCCGATACCCTCAAGATTGTCCGCATCGAGCGGGAGGGGTAGTTCTATCAATCCGCGATTTATATAGGCCTTGACAACATCAGCGGACAATCCTGCTGGGGCTCGCAATCAAGGAGATTGACAAGCGCCTCACCTCCCGCATCGATATCCTGTTTTGGGCCATCAGCGCGTTGATCGGGGCCGTCGTAGCCGTGATTTCCTTGCCTCAACTATGAGGATATTTGCAGGGCAACAGGAGCGTGCCGCTACGCAAAAGATGATTGAAGCATTGAACCAGCATGTTGACAAACGGCAGCAGGGAATTGAGGAATTGAAATCCCGAAGAATTGTGACGCGCTCTTGATCCATAGAACCTTGGTAAATAGGGAAGGATACAACATCAAAGAGGATTATCCCCAAAACTGTAACGGTCAGCAACATGTCAAGCGCCAACTTTTATTTTCCTTGAAACTGTCCAACATCTGTGTTACAATCGGAGTTTCCCGAAAGGGCGCTTGAACTCGCCGTCAACAGTCCACCTGAGGCGAACGCCGGACTGAATTGCTGATACACCGGATTGAGGATGGTTGTCGAATGAACAAATCGCTGAATGAAGCTGACCCACAGATGGTGGAGGCGATGCTTCAAGATCTGGATCGGCTGCAAAATTCCCTGACACTGATCCCTTCAGAAAACTACACAAGTAAAGCGGTTATGCAAGCTCAGGCGAGTATTCTCGCCAACAAGTACGCCGAGGGATATCCGGCTGCGCGCTACTACAACGGCTGTCAATTTGTGGATCGAGCCGAAAGCCTGGCGATCGAACGTGCCAAGCGGCTTTTCGGTGCCGAGCATGTCAACGTGCAACCGCATGCCGGAAATTTAGCCAATATGGCAGTTTATTATGCGCTGCTTGAGCCCGGTGATACCATTCTGTCGATGAAACTCGATCATGGCGGTCATCTCAGTCACGGGCTCCCGCAGAACTTTTCTGGCAGATATTACAACATTGTTCCCTACGGCGTGGATGCAGAGACAGAACGGGTCAACATGAATACGATTGCTGAGCTCGCCAAAGAACACCGGCCGAAGCTGATTGTCGTCGGAGCGAGTGCTTATCCACGCTGGTTCGACTTCGCGCAATGGCGAGAAATCGCAGATGCCGTGGGCGCATATCTGCTCGCGGACATTGCCCATATTGCAGGGCTCATCGCCGCAGATGTCCATCCAGATCCCGTGCCCTATTGTGATGTGATTACGACAACAACCCATAAAACCTTGCGTGGGCCGCGCGGCGCAATCATCATGTGCCGGAAGCAGTTTGCCGAAGCCATTGACCGGGCAGTATTTCCGGGCATACAAGGCGGGCCCTTCATGCACACGATTGCCGCGAAAGGCGTTGCCTTCAAAGAAGCAATGGAGCCGGCATTCAAAAAATATCAGAATCAGATCGTGAAAAATGCGAAAGCACTTGCCGAAGGATTGTCGGAAAACGGATTTCACCTCGTTACCGGCGGCACGGATAACCATTTGATGTTGATTGATTTAACAGCGACATACGAGCAGTTGAGTGGTCGGCAGGCCGCAGATCACCTTGAAGAAGCCGGAATTATCGTCAACAAGAATACAATCCCGTTTGATAAACGATCCGCCACCACGACGAGTGGCATTCGCTTGGGCACACCGATGGTGTCGGCACGCGGCATGAAAGAAGAAGAGATGAAATTGGTAGCCGATTTCATTAGTGAAACCCTCCAGAAGCGTAAAAGCAGCAAAGCCAAGCAGCGGGTTCGGGAAAAAGTACGAGAATTGTGTCAGCAATTTCCAATCTATGAGGATCTGAATCTGTGGTCATGAATCGCACGATGCATGATGTGTCTGGTTTCTTACGTTTCACGTAATGTCAGATTACGAAGCAGCTCTCGCCTACATTAACCAATTTATCAACTTTGAGAAACACCCCGACTTCACAAGACAAGCACGCCTATATAACCTGGATCGTATCTCCCTCCTTTTGGATCGTCTTGGGAATCCACATCGCCATCTGAAAGTCATCCATGTCGCTGGCAGCAAGGGGAAAGGATCAACGGCGGCGCTGATCGCCTCGATACTCACGCAAGCAGGTTATCGAACCGGCTTGTTTACCTCGCCGCATCTCATAACCCCTCGCGAGCGTTGTCGTATTGACTTCCGCCCGATTTCAGAGATGGAATTTGCGCGTTACGTCGATCAGATGAAACCAGCGATTAAGGCGGTCACACGCCTCGCTTTCCAAGACCCCATGAGGCGGGGGCTTGAACCGACCGGCGCTGTTTCCTTCTTTGAGATTTATACTGCTCTTGCCTTTTCCTATTTTGCGGATTGTGCCGTGGACTTTGCCGTTGTTGAAGTTGGACTTGGTGGCCGGCTTGACGCGACAAATATCGTCGATCCACTCGTGAGCGTTATCACGCCGATTAGCTTGGAGCACACGTCAATACTCGGAGAGACACACGAAGCAATTGCGAAGGAAAAAGCGGAAATCATTAAACCGAATCGCCCGCTTGTGTTAGCGCCACAACTTCCTGAAGCGAAGGCTGTGTTTCAAAGCGTCGCCGCGGATCGCAGCGCGTCAGTGGATGAGGTTGGACGGGATATTCATCTGAAGCGTAAGACTTGGAATATCAGCGGTCAGACATTTGATGTTGAAACACCGCGTGAATCTTATCCGGATCTGTTTCTACCGTTGCTTGGCGAACATCAAACAATCAATGCAGCGACTGCCATTGCTTCCGTCGAGCGCGTTCATCACACCGGATACACGATTCCGAAAGCGAGTATATATGCAGGATTGAAGTGCGTGCGTTGGCCCGGACGCATGCAAGTTGTGTCTCAATCACCAACTCTTTTGCTGGATGGCGCACACTCACCAACTTCTGCGGAAGCACTGTGTAAAGCCGTCCATGAAGTCTTCTGTTACGAACGTTTAATCTTAGTCGTTGGTTTGATGGCAGATAAAGATCTTCGAGGGCTCGGTCAGGTATTATGCCCGGTTGCGGATGAGATCATCGTCACACAGGCATTTGATAACCCGCGCGTTACCCCGGCTGAAAAGATCGTACAGACTTGGTCAGATGCAGGCGTAGAACTTCGTGCCTGCCCGTCCGTCCGTGAGGCGATACAGTTGGCTCAAACCATCGCGACCCCTTCAGATCTGATCTGCGTCACGGGTTCCATTATACTTGTGGGGGAAGCTATGAAGGTACTTGGCATTGAAACGTGATGCGCAAACGTCACTGCCCCAACGCCTCCAACGACTTATTTACCTATTGCCTAACTTTTAGAGGGGAAGTTTGATTATGATAGAAATCGTTGTTAATTCGCTGTGCGGAAGAATCCGCCGGCGTTCGATTGTACTGTTTTCACTGCTGGGGATGGCAATCGCCAATTCCGCCTTTGCACAAACAGAATCTCTCCCGCCCGTGCCAGCCGCATGGTGGCTTGCCCCAATTGGTGCCTTATTTGCTTTGGCATTCGCGTTTTACTTCTACAAATCCGTTATGAAACAAGACGAGGGCACAGAAGTGATGCGTGAAATTGCCCAGGCTGTCCGTGATGGCGCGATGGCTTACCTCCGACAGCAGTATAAAGTGGTGGCGATTGTTTTCGCCGTGCTGTGTGCGATCTTCCTCTTCATGGCATATGTATTGGACGCCCAGAACAAGGTGATACCTTTTGCATTTCTGACAGGAGGATTCTTCTCAGGACTTTGCGGCTTTCTGGGGATGAAGACCGCAACAAACGCATCGGCTCGAACGACGAGCGCCGCGATGGAAGGGCTGAATTCCGGTTTGCGAATCGCGTTCCGCGCCGGCGCTGTGATGGGGCTGGTGGTCGTTGGTTTTGTGCTTTTGGATATCGCCGGCTGGTTTTTAGTACTTTACTATCTTTTCCCCCGGATTTTTCCAGGTTTTCTGGAGGCAAATCCACTCCCGCAGATCACTGTGATTATGTTGAGCTTCGGCATGGGAGCCTCGACTCAGGCGCTCTTCGCGCGTGTGGGCGGTGGCATCTACACAAAAGCTGCTGATGTCGGTGCCGATCTTGTCGGGAAGATCGAGGCCGGCATCCCTGAAGACGATCCGCGCAACCCCGCGGTGATTGCGGATAACGTCGGTGATAATGTCGGCGATGTCGCCGGAATGGGAGCGGACCTTTACGAGTCCTATGCAGGCTCAATCCTCGCTACCGCTGCACTCGGTGTAGCTGCCGTGGGGGCGAAATATTCAAACGAACTCGATCTCCAGCAATTAATCGATCTTCAGCTAAGATACCTTTGTGCGCCCATGATTCTCGCCGGCATCGGTGTTGTCCTCTCGATTCTGGGCATCTTTATGGTTCGCACCAGAGAAGGCGCTACGATGCGACAGTTGATGGGTTCACTGAACCTTGGGATTAATGCCAGCGCCATTAGCATTGCCGTGATTGCGATCCCGGTGCTGATTTACCTTGGTCTCCCGAACAAGTGGCAGATCTGGGGTGCCATTGTGGCGGGGCTGTTGGCGGGTCTCATCATCGGTAAGGTCACCGAGATCTTTACGTCCCACGATTATGCCCCAACACGGGGCATCGCTAAGCAAGCTGAAACCGGTCCGGCAACGGTTATCATTGAAGGAATGGCTGTGGGGATGCAGTCTACGGCCATTCCTGTGTTGACGATCATCGTTGCGGTCTGCGTGAGTTTCTATCTGCCGGGTGGCGCCAAGGATACGATGATGGGGCTCTACGGCGTTGGCATCGCCGCGGTAGGCATGCTTGCGACGCTCGGTATCACGCTGGCGACTGATGCGTATGGACCGATCGCAGACAATGCAGGTGGTAACGCCGAAATGGCGGCACTTGAACCGGAAGTCCGTCAGCGTACCGATCAACTCGACGCGCTGGGAAACACAACCGCAGCCACAGGCAAAGGATTCGCCATTGGATCCGCTGCGCTTACCGCACTGGCACTCCTCGCCGCCTATCTTGAGGAAATACGATATGGATTGATTCACCTGGCAGATAAGGTACAACTTGACATCCCCGGCGAAGGTCTGGTTGATACAGCCAGTGTGAGCGTCTCCCAATTCATGGCGTATTATGATGCCACCCTGATGAATCCCCAGGTTCTCATTGGTCTGTTCATCGGCGCTATGATGGCGTTTTTCTTCTGCGCTTTGACGATGAAAGCCGTCGGTCGTGCGGCGGGAGCGATGGTGCAGGAGGTGCGCCGTCAGTTCCGCGAAAGGCCGGGTATCATGAAGTATGAAGAGAAGCCCGATTACGCTCGATGTGTGGCAATCTCAACAGCCGGGGCACAGCGGGAAATGATCGCGCCATCGTTGATTGCGATTATCGTTCCAGTGGCGGTTGGGTTAATCTTCAATGTTGCAGGCGTGCTCGGCTTGCTTGCCGGCGTCCTCGCGACCGGATTCGTTCTGGCGGTGATGATGGCTAATGCCGGCGGTGCCTGGGACAACGCAAAGAAGTACATTGAGCAGGGGGAATACGGCGGTAAAGGCTCTGAGAACCACAAAGCAACCGTCGTTGGCGATACGGTTGGTGATCCGTTTAAGGATACCTCCGGTCCGTCGCTCAACATTCTGATTAAGCTAATGTCGATGGTATCCGTGGTGTTCGCCGGATTAATAGCCAAATACGGTCACGTCATTGGTGACTTGCTAGGAATGAGATGATTGGTGTGAAATCGAACGTGTACTACAGGTCATTCAACTTGCAATCGAGGTCCTGATTGGGGTTGGGGACGCGAGGGGGAACGGGAGATGCCTTATAACCGCGTTACACTCCGTAAAGCTGAGAAGGCATTCCAACTGCGAATTGATGAGACAAAGGATCTCTTCTCTACGGTGACAACCGTAAAAATAAGTGATCTTCTCTCGACGATTCTTGAAGGAAATGTCCCCTTGGCCCTGGCTATAAATACAGAAAAAGCGCGTTCAGAGATGATCCTCGCCCCAATTTTAGTCGAATTTCGCAAACTGGCAGATCCGCCAATCAGTCTGTTTTCCGGTGTGGCATTCAATGTGGATAAAGAGAAAGGGTTGACCGGAACTTGCGATTTTATCATCAGTCGTTCAACCGAACAGTATTTCATTACCGCTCCAGTGATTGTCATTGTTGAAGCGAAAAATGACAATATCAAAAACGGGCTCGGGCAGTGTGTCGCTGAGATGTTTGCGGCAAAATTATTCAATGAACGGGAAGAAAACGGCGTTACCACAATTTATGGCGCTGTTACCACTGGAGATCACTGGAAGTTTCTGAAGCTGGAAGATCAGACCGTCTATATTGATTTGAAGGAATATTATCTTGTCAATGTGGGTAAAATTCTGGGAATTCTGTTACATATGATTCATTAGAAGAACAGCCAACTTGAGCATGAAGTAATAGAGAGGAAGGTCATGGCAAACAAACTCAAACGCCAAAGCTATGTAATCACCGATGGGCCGGACCGGGCAGCAGCGCGAGCGATGCTCATGTTTGGCGACGGCGGATTAACGCCTGAAGATTTAGATCGCCCGATTATCGGTGTCGCCAATACATGGATCGAGATCGGTCCCTGTAACTATCATCTCCGTCGCCTTGCGGCAAAAGTAAAAGAGGGCATCCGTGCGGCGGGAGGAACGCCCCTTGAGTTCAATACCGTGAGTATTTCAGACGGAATTTCAATGGGCACCGAGGGGATGAAGGCGTCGCTCATCAGTCGCGAGGTGATCGCGGATTCCATTGAGCTTGTTTCCCGCGGCAATATGTTCGATGCGGTCGTCGCGTTGTCTGGGTGCGATAAAACCGTTCCCGGCACAGTGATGGCGCTTGCCCGCCTGGATATTCCCTCGCTGATGCTTTACGGCGGCTCGATCTTACCCGGTAGTTTTCAGGAACGCGATGTCACAATTATGGATGTCTTTGAGGCGGTTGGCACGTATGCCGTTGGGAAAATAACGGTTGAAGAACTCGATGATTTGATCAGTAAGGGCTGTCCTGGACCGGGGGCTTGTGGCGGACAGTACACCGCCAACACAATGGCAACCGCCATCGAAATCCTCGGCATGGCGCCGATGGGCAGTGGGAGCGTCCCTGCAGTGGCGGCCAAGAAAGACGAAATCGCGTTTGAAGCCGGCAAGTTGGTTATGGATATGCTAGAAGCCAACCGGCGTCCAAGCCAGATTATCACCCGTCGCTCACTCGAAAATGCGATCGCCTCAGTCGCAACGACCGGCGGTTCCACCAATGGTATCCTTCATCTGCTAGCAATCGCCTACGAAGCGAATATACCGCTAACACTCGACGACTTTGAAGAAATCGCATCGCGAACCCCTATTCTGGTAGACCTCAAGCCGGGCGGGAATTACGTTGCCGCAGATCTCTACCGCGCCGGTGGTATTCCGCTTGTTGCGAAAAGGTTGATGGAAGATGGACTCCTCCATGCCGATGAGTTAACGGTGACAGGAAAAACCATCGGCGAGGAGGCCAGCAACGCTACCGAAACGGAGGGACAGGGGGTGGTTCGACCGATATCAGACCCGATTAAGCCAACCGGTGGGTTCGCTATTCTCCGTGGTAATCTTGCACCCGATGGGTGTGTGATTAAGTTAGCCGGCCAAGATAAAACAATCCACAGGGGCCCTGTAAGAGTTTTTGAGTGTGAGGAAGATACCTTCGCAGCAATTAAGGGCGGAGAAATTCAGCCGGGCGATGTTGTTGCCATCCGCTACGAAGGCCCCGCCGGAGGGCCGGGAATGCGTGAGATGCTCGGCGTCACGGCCGCAATCGTCGGCGCTGGACTGAGCGAAGATGTTGCGCTCCTCACGGATGGCAGGTTTTCCGGCGCGACACACGGATTTATGGTATGCCATATCGCCCCGGAAGCCGCACGTGGTGGCCCCATTGCGATATTGCGCGATGGCGATGTCGTTGTGATTGATGCCGAAAACCGTCGGATTGACGTTGAATTGTCTGACGAAGAGATCAAAGCGCGACTGGATCAATCGACGCCACCGTCGCCACGCTACACCCGTGGTGTGATGGCGAAATATGCCCGTCTCGTCTCTTCAGCGTCTGAAGGTGCGGTTACGGGATAGCAAAACCGTGAATCGATGGATGCTTGTGACGTCCTTACGTTTCAGACATCACGGTTTACAGGAGGGAAAATAGATTCATGCGGCAATCAAACAGCGGGCCAACTATCGAGCAAATTCGCCGCCGCGAAAAGGTCAATGGCTGGATCATCAAATCGGCGGTAGTGATTGCAACAGCAGTTATCACATTCTTTGTTTTGTCCGTTATCAGTTGATGATTCACTGAACGCGCTTGTTGGGCGTGCGCAAGTCTATGATCTCGCCGGCGTGGATTGCATCAACGCTGACGGATCTGGACATTCGCTGCAGCGAGCGCGTTTTGTTTAAGACGAACAATTCGGAGCTATGGGATCAAACCGGTAAAGTGGCCTCCGATTATGTCGCGCTAACGAAGGACGCTGCTCAATTGCTCGTTCACCGGGGTGTGCAAGCGGTGGGCATCGATTACCTCTCCGTGGATCTACCGGACAGATCTGACTTCCCCGTGCATCATACTTTGCTCGACAGTCGAATCGCCATTATCGATGGACTGAACCTCCGTCATGTTGGTGCCGGAGAATACTTCCTGATCTGTTTACCGCTCAGGCTCGCAGACGCTGAAGCGGTGCCGGCGCGTGCTATGTTACTGCGATAGTAGAACACCTTTTAATCGCGAGGATAACAAATGCAGGCCATAAAGACTGACATCTATTTGGGGGATTGCCTGGAGGTGCTCACCGATTTTGAGGCAAACACATTCGATCTGATCATCACTTCGCCCCCATATGCTGACAGCAGAGCAAAGACTTATGGAGGAATTCAGCCTGATGAATACGTAGATTGGCTCCTTCCCAGAGCAAAAGAGATGTTAAGAGTCTTAAAGCCGAGTGGGACTTTCATTCTGAATATCAAAGAGAAGGTTGTTGCAGGAGAACGGCACACGTATGTCATTGAGTTAATACTTGAAATGAGAAAGCAGGGGTGGTTGTGGACAGAGGAATTTATCTGGCATAAGAAAAATTGTTACCCCGGAAAATGGCCAAACAGGTTCAGGGACGCTTGGGAGAGGTGCTTACAGTTTAACAAAACCAAGAAGTTTAAGATGTATCAAGAAGCGGTTATGGTACCAATGGGCGATTGGGCTGACAAAAGATTGAGGAATCTCAGTGAAACCGATAAAATTCGGGATAACTCCAGAGTGGGTAGTGGGTTTGGGAAAAACGTATCAAACTGGTTAAAACGAAAAATGGCTTATCCAACAAATGTACTGCATCTCGCAACGGAAACAGGGAATAGAAAACACAGCGCAGTTTTTCCGAGAGCTTTACCGGAGTGGTTTATTAAGCTATTTACCCAAGAACATGATTGGGTGCTTGACCCACTTGTCGGTTCCGGTACGACATGTCAAGTGTCTCAGGATTTGGCTAGAAACTCCGTCGGCATCGAGCTCTTCCCTGAAAACTATGAGCTGGCGAAGAAAAATATCAGACCCACTCAGTATCTGCTATTTGAAGAGGCGCAATATGAAACCCATTACGAAACAGGAAATCACTGATTATGTTGAAGCGAACATTCAAGAATTTCATCAGAAAAGAATAGAAAACCTCCAAAGAAAAAAATGATCGGTTTATGCAAGAATATGCCAAAGTTATTAACAGATTTTCTCTGGAATTCATCACAACATTTTGCGATGCTGATGGCAATATACGTTGGGATAATCTCGTCAAATTTAACTCCGCGCGATCCGCTTAAAAAGTGCTGTACCACCCACTGAGACCACTACGCTTATGCCAGATAAAATCGTCGGTCGGCATTCTGTTTTGGAGGTCTTACGCCATGGCAACCGCGAGATTGAGCGCATCCTGATTGCCCAGGGGAAGGGACATCCCCGCCTTCGGCAAATCCAATCAATTGCCGAGAAAAAGGGCATCCGCTGTGATTTTGTCTTGCGTCGAGAGTTGGATCAGATTGAAGCCACCGTCCCCCATCAAGGTGTCATCGCCCTCGTTAGCCCCACAAGTTACACAGATCTGCAAACCATCATTTCGTCTGCGCAAAACGTCGCTCGTGTGCCAATCCTGATCATGCTCGATCAGATCCAAGACCCACGCAATCTTGGGGCGATTATCCGAATAGCTGACGCAGTCAGGGCTGATGGGGTCATCATTCCGAAGCACAAGGCTGCTGGCGTTACGACATCCGCCCACAAGACTTCGGCAGGAAGTTCTGAGTATGTGCCTATCGCGCAAGTAACCAATCTCGCTCGGACAATCGAGACCCTCAAGGCGGCTGGCATCTGGGTAATCGGCGCGGATCAGGATGCATCAACCCCTTATACTCAGGCAGATTTAACCGTGCCCGTCTGTCTCGTTCTCGGCAGCGAAGCGGAAGGGCTTCGTCGCCTCGTCAAGGAAAAATGCGACCTACTCGTCCACCTGCCGATGTTCGGTCACGTCCCATCGCTCAACGTCTCAGTTACCGCGGGCGTACTATTGTACGAAGTCGTTCGTCAAAGAGGGAATGCGTAAATTTTGCGCGCTCCATTTGACGTTTCACGATCCAACCCTCAGATTAGCCCCTCCTCCTTCAAACTGATATAACACCCATCCCCGATGATAACGTGATCCACCACAGGAATCTGGATATAATTTCCGGCTTCGATCAACTGCGTTGTCGCTCGAACGTCCTCTTGGCTTGGTGTCGGATCGCCCGACGGGTGGTTATGGACTAGGATAATTGATGCCGCCGCCTCCTCAACCGCGAATCGAAAGACCTCGCGAGGATGGATAATGCTTGCGTTTAAGCTGCCCTCGAAGATCTGCCGCTGCTTAATCACGTTGTTCTTCGTATCGAGACAAAGGACGTAAAGGATCTCCTTCTGGCGATCGCGCATGGAGGGCATCATGATTCGGGCGACATCAGCGGGTGAGCCGATATTCGGTTTCTCTTCAAAAAATGCCGCCATCCGCCTGCCTAACTCGAAGGCCGCCATGATTTGGCTAGCTTTTACTTTCCCCATCCCTTTGATGCCTTCTGCGATCTGGATCTCGTTATCATTAGCGAGGCGCTTCAAATTGCCGTCGTATTTTTGAAGGAGTTGCTCCCCAACCTGAACAGCGGTTGCATTCTCCGTACCTGTCCGAATAATAATCGCAATCAGTTCCGACGTTTTGAGGATCTGTGGCCCATGTTTGTAAAGCCTTTCAAGTGGGCGTTCATCTTCGGGAAGATCTTTAATCCGAACGCGGTATTGTGTGGTCTCCATCTTCAACCCCATGTTTTTATTTGGTGACTTTTCTATGCAAGCTCTCCAGCATTCCGCATTTATCGGGAAAGAGTAAGCGAGATTATATCAGAATGAAAAGAATCAGGCAATAATTAAACAGTGGAGAGGAAACTCAAGAAATTGACCTGATCGGATGTAGGGATTTTTGAGTTGATGTTTGCTGGGCGATGTGATAGAATACAAAAGCATTTCATATGATGACTGATCTGATAGGTCGAAATCGATGAACATAAGCTATGGAATACTTGGCGTGCTTCAGGAAGCTTTCAGAAGCGATTCCCCCGCGCTTTCTCTAAAGCAGAGGAAATGGAGCAGCGTGATTCAAAATGACGTAAACTACCCGTTTGGGGAGGAGTTCAATGCGCAATAAAAAAAATAGGAACCGACCTGATATAATACCGGAAGAAGGTTTTAGCCTGTTTGACGATGATATTGAGGACGAAACCGAAGATGATGATGATCAGGTAGGCACGCCCCGTTCCTTGATGTTAGTGGACCAACTAATTGATGCGACCCATGAAAACGATCGCCGGCGACCACTCCTATATCAACTGCGACGCACGATCATAGAAGATGAGATGACTTTTCAGGAAGCGCGGGAAGCGATTGTCGAGATGCAGGAGACCATCGAAAAATTGACGTCTCCTGCGAATCGGATTGGGACGCTGCTCGGACTCCCGAAAAAGGAGATCGCCCGCGTGATTATCGGTGGGTCGGAATATTACGCCAACATAGACCCACAACTCGATCCGGCATCTCTCAAGATCGGTTTCAGTGTACTCCTCAACGAAGCTTACGTTGTTGTCGGTGAATTGGGGTATAGCACATCGGGCTTGATTGCGAAAATTGCCAATCTCATGCCTGATGGTCGGTTGCGCGTTGGTCAAGAGCCGGGCGGTTTACAATCGTCCATCCTGGAACGCTCGACGGATTTGGCAAATGTGAAGCTTAAAGTCGGCGACGAAGTGCGCATGGACCCCAACTTCAAAGTAGCGCTGGAGCGATTGGAAGCTCAAGAGGCAAAGGACTACTATCTCGAAGAAGTCCCCGAACTTCCCTGGTCGAAAGTGGGTGGACTGGACGACACCATTCAGTTGATCAAAGACACCATCGAGCTTCCGATTTTACACCCCGACCTTTTCGATCGCTTCCAATATACGCCGCCGAAAGGCTTTCTCTTGTATGGGCCGCCGGGCTGTGGGAAGACGCTCATTGGCAAGGCAACCGCCCATAACCTAATGCAACGGCTGAGTCTCGAAGAGGGTGTCGATGTTGAAGGGTGCTTCTTGCACATTAAGGGCCCCGAGATCCTGAATATGTGGCTTGGCGAATCGGAACGCAAAGTCCGCGAGATTTTTCAGATTGCGCGTGAGAAGCGTAAAGAAGGCTACTTACCCTTTGTGTTCATCGATGAAGCGGAATCGATTTTGGGCACTCGCCATTCATTCCGTTCCCACAACATCTCCAACACCGTTGTCCCGATGTTCTGTGCCGAAATGGATGGCATCGAGTCCTTGCAAGATGTCGTGATCATCCTTGCAACGAACCGCCCCGATCTGATTGATCCGGCGATTTTACGCCCCGGGCGAATTGATCGGAAAATCAAAGTTGGCCGTCCCGGCGACGAGGCATCAAGAGCCATTTTCCGAATCTATCTCACCTCCGATTTACCTATCCATCCAGACGTTCTCGACGCCCATGAGGGTGATGCAGACGCGGCTGTTTCGGATCTCATTGATCAGGTCTGTGATGAACTGTTCCGCCGGAATGACGATAATAGGTTCTTAGAGGTTTCCCTGCGAAGTGGTCGTCGAGATATTCTGTATCGTGGGGATCTCTGCAGTGGCGCCATAATCGCCTCGATTGTTCAGCGAGCTAAGGAATTTGCGATTAAGCGTGCGATTGAAAACAACGCGCAATCGGTTGGAATTCTTGCTGACGATCTCTTGAAGGGCGCCTTAGCGGAGTACCGCGAAAATGACATCTTTCCCCCGACGGATAACATTGAGGATTGGCTCAAGCTCCTCGATTACGATCCGGAGAACGTTGTGAAAGTCGCCCCAATCCGTCCAGAGAAATCACCCCACCGAAGAACGACAACCGGCGTGATCTAGCCATCAGAGGTCCGCAGTAACGATTCAATGCCCGACTTGTCTTAAAAATTATGCAGAGACTTTTTGGAATCGAAACGGAATATGGGATTACGCTTGAGGCTGAGGAGAATGTCGATCCCGTTAAGCAATCTATCGAGTTAATCAAAAGTTATCGGCCGGATGATTTCCGACCGATGTGGGATTATAGTGGCGAAGATCCGTTCCGTGACGAACGTGGCTTTCGTGCAGCGACCTTGCAGGAGCACCCGGACGAGCTAAAATATCAGGAAGCTGACCGGCAGCGAAACCTTTCCTTCGTCGAAATTAAAAGCGATCTGATTCTGGTGAATGGCGCCCGCCTCTACAATGACCATGCTCACCCAGAATATTCCACGCCTGAATGTCGAAGCCTTTTTCAATTGGTCGCTCACGACAAAGCTGGAGAGCGAATTCTCCAGCAATGCGCGATCCGGCGTAGTGAAAAATTGGGCAAACAGGTTCTTCTCTACAAAAACAACACCGATTTTCATGGACACAGTTACGGCTGCCACGATAACTATCTGATGCGGCGAGATATTCCTTTCGATTATCTAAAAGAGAGCATCCTGCCATTCTTTGTGACGCGGCAGATCTTTGCCGGCGCGGGGAAAGTAGGGTTCGAAACAGAATCGGGAATGAGCGCCGCCGGTTTCTTTCAGCTTGCGCAACGGTCCGATTTTTTCCACGTCGAAGTCAGCGTCGATACGATGCACAACCGCCCCATTGTGAACACGCGCGATGAACCGCATGCGGATGCGGCAAAATATCGCCGCTTGCACGGCATCGTCGGTGACGCGAACATGTCGGAGTATACGACGGCACTTAAGATCGGGACAACCGCACTCGTCATTGATCTCATCGAGCAGAAGCGCATTCCGGATCACTTTGCCCTCCGCGACCCCATCCATACAATTAAGGAGATCTCCCGCGATCAGACGTATCAGTGGCAGTTTGAGTTAGCCAATGGCAAGACAATTTCTGCAATCGATTTGCAGCGAGAATACCTCGCATTAGCCCAAAAGTATCTGGATGCGGAAAGCGACGATACGGATTGGGTCCTCATCGAGTGGGAATCGGTCCTTGATGAACTCGAAAGCAATCCGATGAATCTCACCGATCGATTGGATTGGGTCGCCAAAAAATGGCTGCTCGACGAATTCATCACGGAGGAAGGTCTGACTTGGGATGATCCATGGCTGCAGAGCCTCGATCTCGAATATCACAACATCGATCAAGAGACGGGGCTATACTATGGGCTTGAAGCACAGGGATTGATGCGGCGTGTCGTTACCGATCAACAGATCGACTACGCCCGCCACAATCCGCCTGCGGATACCCGTGCCTACTTTCGAGGGAAATCGTTGGAAAAATTCCGTCCGCATGTGAAATCTGTCCAGTGGGACAATATCACATTCAATGTGAAAGGAAAAAGCCCCGTTTCGATTAGCATGAATCAACTCATAGATCTGGACATTACGGAAAGGTACAATCGCATTCTTGATCAGTCTCAGACCGTTGAGGCATTGGTTGACAATTTATGACTTGATTAGAGATAAAACGCAAGCGATATTGCGTTGAGTCAATCCCTACAGGAGGTCATTACCATGACAGTACAACATTTTACTTTTCTCCGCGACCGCATTCAAAGACCTGTGAAACCCGTTGAGCCCGGTGATGGGGACGATGATGGTCCCAGACGCCCGGAGGTTACGAAGCCAGACACGAAAAATCTGATCCGTCGGATGCGGCGTGTTGATAAAGATCAATCCAGGCGTTATCGCCAACGAACAGGTGAATAGCCAATGACAAACTACAAGGGGGATTTTCTGGACCTCTTGAAGGCACACGACTGTCAGATTCAACTCAACCCGTCCTCAACGTCTGTAAGCGGGTCAACGCATCACTTCGAGGAAACAGAAGGAACAACTGTCGTTGCTGTGCGCTATAAGGAAGGCGTGATCGTGGCGGGCGATCGGCGGGCAACGGCGGGAACTTCTGTCATCTATGATCGTGCAGAAAAGTTACTGCGGATCGACGAATACTCTGTCCTGGCGATCGCCGGCTCTCCTGCGATGGCTTACGAAATGGCGCGGGCCCTTGAACATTCGTTCCAATATTTTCGGCGAAGTCAACTGCAGGAATTGAGCCTGGAAGGTAAGCTCAGAATGCTTTCCCGCCTCATCCGCGAAAATCTACCGATGACGTTGCAGGGCATCGGCGGGGTCATCCCGATCTTTGCCCTCTACGATCTGCAGAGCGATAATGACAACGGTGGCAAAATTTTCTTTTATGACGCACTCGGTGCCCATTTTGAAAGTGCCGATTTTGCAACGTCTGGGTCTGGCTCTGTGTGGATTCGTGGGGTATTGTATTATCAGAATCGTTGGGGAGAGACGCAACTCGCCAACATGGATGAGCAGGAGGCGACGATTACCATCCTGCGGTTGCTCGATGCGGCTTCGGAGTATGACGCTGCGACAAGCGGCTATAACCCGAAATCGAACATCTTTCCAACAGTTAAAACCATTACGAAAGACGGCATTCAGGATATCTCTGACGAACAACTCGGAGAAATCTATACGCAATTTATAGAGACAACGCATGCTAGATGAACCTTATCGATGGTTAGAAGCCATTAGTAATCGGCGCGACTACATCGAAGATCAACTCCGTGGTGGGAGTCCCGTCGTTGGACTGAAGTATGATGATGGTATGTTGCTTTTAACAATTGGACGTGGATCACGGAAAATCTTTGAAGTTCATGACCGGGTCGCGCTCTCCGCCATCGGACATCCCGCCGATATTGAGCGGCTGCGCATGATGGCAACGGATACCGCATCCGTACAAGGCTTCCAGAATTCGGTTGATGATGTGACGCTTCACCGCTTAACGAATTTTGTACTCGGCCCGACGATCAAACAAGCATTCGAAGCCATCTTTGGTTCGGCATACATTATCAAAATGTTGTTGGTGGAACTGGATGTGCGCGGCGAAGATCACCAACTGATTACCCTGAACTACGACGGGACGGGGCGAGCGAATCATCGTGCTGAAGTTATCGGCGGTACCGATGAAGCCGAGACCGGGATGCAGAAGTACTTATCAGCGGCTGATACCTCCGAACTCTCACTGATTGCTGCATTGCAATTGGCTTTAGAAACCTGGACGGTTGGTTGGGAGCTGAGCTTGCAACAAACGGAGGGGGCCCTCGCCGAGCTCGAGGAACAGGAAAACACACGTTCAGAAGCGACAATAGACCCGGAAAGATTGCATGAAGTCCTTCGGAATGAGTTAAAGGAGGGAGAGATTGAAGCCGGCGTGTTACAGGCTTCTCGGCGAAGTAACAGTAAGTTTCGCCTTCTCACCTCAGAAGAAATTCATGCGGCAATCGTGGACTGGCTCTGATGGAAATAGGCTTATGGGCTTTGGGTTCGTTAGGTTGATATTCCACACGCGAGAGATAGGTTGCGGTTTTGTAGCCCTGTGGAATGTCCTCCAGAACATGTCAGCCTGTAAGCCTATATTCTTATCCGCCTATAGCGAGGAAAAAGGGTGAGTAGACGTATTTTTGGCATTGAAACTGAATTTGGGTGTATGACAGACACGGATGGCTCCATAGGTTCCCCGGAAGGTACCGCGGCCCTTGTGAGGGATTATATTTTTCACGACCTGAAGCTTGGGATGTCCGACATGCACTACCGGGATTGGGGCGAACCGCCGGGCAATGGAGGTTTCCTGTTTAACGGCGGACGGCTCTACATCGATATGGGGCACCTTGAGTATGCCACCCCGGAGTGCATCGGGCTTTTTGACCTGATCGCTTATGACAGAGCCATCGAGCGTCTGATTATGACCATTCTCGACGATGTTGGCTTGAGCGAGGATATCTCCTTTTTCAAAAACAACATCGATCATTTCACCGGGGCAACTTTCGGTTGCCATGAAAACTATCAACTCCGACGAGACATTCCCTTCTACAAGGTTGTCATTCCCACGCTGATGCCCTTCTTTGTCACGCGACAGATTTACGCCGGCGCCGGCCGCGTTGGCGGGCATGAAGAGATTTTGGAGTTCGGGGATGCCCATCATCGACGGGATAACTTTGTGGGCTTCCAGATCTCCCAACGCGCCGATCATATTGTCACAGAGATCTACGAGTGGATACAGTTTAGTCGGGCAATTATCAATACGCGGGATGAGCCACTGAGCGACTATACCAAATACCGACGGCTGCATCTGCTGGTCGGCGATTCGAATATGTCCGAATATACAACGGCGCTGAAGGTTGGTACGACCGCTCTGGTGTTAGATTTCATTGAGGAGGGACACCGTCCACGCGATCTGAGCTTAAGCAACCCGATTCAAGCGATTAAAGACGTGTCGCGCGACCAGACCTTCCGGTGGATTGTCGAACTTGAATCCGGGGGGACCATTTCGGCGATAGACCTACAGCGTGAGTATCTCAATGTCGCGGCTCAAGTTCTGCAGGGAAGGGATGCGGATACGGATTGGGTCTTGACCGAGTGGGAATCGGTTTTAGACGACCTGGAAGCGTCCCCGGAGCGGCTAACCGATCGAATTGATTGGGTGGCGAAAAAATGGCTCCTTGAGACTTTTATGGAAGAGGAAGATCTGGACTGGGATGACCCGTGGCTCGAAAGTCTCGATCTCGAGTATCACCACCTTCACCCACAAAAAGGATTGTACTACGCATTGGAGAGTCAAGGGGATGTGAAGCGGGTCACGACCGATGAACAGATTGAGGCGGCCATCCGCAATGCTCCCGAAAATACGAGGGCAAAGGCCCGCGCACACGTGATGCGTTATCTGTTTGAAAACCGTTTACCGTGCATTATCGATTGGAATCAGATCTATTTTACGCATGAAGACCCGTTTGAGATGAAAGATCCGTTCGAGATCTATGAGGCGGAAGTGGAGTCACTGTTGAAGCGCTTGCGCGAGCAGCCGCGAACCGCCTCACGAAAGAGGCGCATCAGAATATAGTAAATAGCCGTTGTCATAATGTCCGACCAAGACGGTCAGCGAATATATTCTGAAGTTATCCAAGCGATGGCAAACCATCGTTTTTTTTATGCAATTCATCCGACTTCTGCGTCGGCCAGGAATCGTCAAATGAAATCACAGAAGACCTTCAAGTCCGGTTACGTCAGCATCATCGGTGAGCCAAACGTCGGTAAATCGACACTAATGAACGTCATGACGGGGGAGAAACTCGCCATCGTCACACCGAAGCCACAAACAACGCGCAACCAGATTACCGGGATTGTCACCACCGATCAGTATCAGATTATTTTTTTTGATACGCCGGGAATACTCAAACCCAAATATCGTCTGCACAACCACATGGTCCAAGCGGCATACCGCGCCATCAAAGATGCGGATCTCGTTCTCTACATGATCGATGTGGCCCAGCCTCCGCCTGAACTTGAGGGCACAATACTTAGCGAACTAAAAAAGAACGCACAGCTAGTAATCTTTGTCATCAACAAGATCGATCTCGTGCCCAGACCCACGCTTTTGCCAATCATTGGAGAATATCAGGGAAAATTTCCGTTTGCCGAGATTGTTCCAATCTCAGCAACAACGGGAGACGGTGTCCTCCAACTCCGGGAACACATTGTCAAATACCTGCCTGAAGGGCCACTTTACTTCCCTGAAGACCAGCTGAGCGACCTTCCAGAGCGTTTCTTTGTTGCGGAAACGATACGGGAGAAGATTTTCCTCAAAACTAGGCAAGAAATCCCCTATGCCTCCGGCGTCATGGTTGAAGAATTTAAGACACGTCCAAATGGGAAGATTTATATCCGTGCGATGGTTTATGTTGAGCGACAGTCACAGAAAGGAATTTTGATTGGGCAAGGGGGCAAGACAATCAAAGTCATCGGCCAGCTTGCTCGTGCTGAGATTGAGCGGTTCTTGAATGCTCCCGTATTTCTGGATTTGCATGTGTTAGTGAAGCAAGATTGGCGGCGCGATGAACGAAAGTTGAAAGATATGGGCTATTCGTGAAATGTAAAACGGAAAATGAAACGCGAAAAAAATGCTTGATCTTATCTTGATTTTTTGATAGACTATAGCCCATTCGTTTTTCCGGCATTGTCCCGGAAGAACTCAGCCGATATATCGAATCTCCAATCACAAGGGAGCCGGTAATGAGCTGTTCAAACGGAGTCAGTGCCGATCTCGCCCCCAAATCTTCAGAAACGCAGCCCCCCAAATCGCCAATTTTTGTACCAACCTCGACTCCACGTGTGCCCGCCAATTCAGGGTTGAATCCCGCCTTAACTTTTGATCGCTTCGTTGTTGGACAAAGCAATCGAAAGGCGCATGAAACGGCAATGGATGTGATTAATCTGGCGCAAGAGGTCAACAATCCGCTCATCATACACGGCGGAGTTGGGCTCGGCAAAACCCACCTACTGCATGCAATTGGCAACCAATTCAGCCAAAGACGCCTCGATCGGACAGTCTACTGTCTCTCCGCTGAAAGGTTCATACGGAACTGGATCCAATCCGTTGCAAATCCACAGAAATCTGCTGCGCTGCGGCGGCAATATCAGTATGTTGATCTGCTGCTCATTGACGACATTCACTTTTTATCGCAAGAGGCGAGAATTCAGGGAGAGTTTTTCCACCTGCTCAACACCTTGATTGAACAAGGTCAAGGCCTTGTCTGCACCTGTGATCGCTTGCCTCAGTTTCTGGAAGATTTTTGGAATACGTCCGATGTGCTCAAGCAAGGGGAAATTGTCGAAATTCATCCCCCTGAGTTTGATTTGCGGGTTTCAATTCTGAAGCAGAAGTTGCGAGAGCAGGATTGGGAAGCGGTGCCGTTGAAAGTGCTTCATTATCTTGCAAAGCATCTCACGAAGCATATCCGGCAACTCGAAGGCGCATTAAACCGGTTGGGGGCGGAAGCCCGTTTGGGCTCGCCCTTGACGCTGCATGTTGCTCGCCATGTAATCGAGGGAAGAAGCCCCGGGCCGCCCCCGTCCGGTACAATTGCGCTCGAAGACATTCAGGAAGTGGTCGCCAGGTATTTCCATCTTACCGTATCAGAGTTATGTTCTCGAAAGCGTGGGAGACGGTTCGTGCTACCCCGACAAGTCGCGATGTATCTTGCCCGCCAGTTGACCCCTCTGTCCTTAACAAGAATCGGTCAAGGGTTTGGTCGCGGCCACCGAACAACCGTTGCGCGAAGCTGTCAGCGCATCGAGACGTTACTCAAGGAAGACCTGGTACTGAACCAATCCATTGAAGCGCTAACGACTGAATTGACTCATCTCAACACGTAACGCCTTGACAGAGAAGTTCGGCATTATGAGATACATGGTTATCTTTGAGAAGGGCGAGAGCAGTTACGGTGCTTAGGTGCCCGATCTGCCTAGTTGTGTAGCGGTAGGTGAGACGATGGAGGAAGTAAGGACATTGATTACGGAAACCATCGAATTTCACATCGAAGGTTTGCGACAAGATGGTTCTCCTGTTCCTCAGCCATCGTCAGCAGTGAGTTTATCGAAGTTCCTGCTGCTTAGCCAGCCGTTGCCGTTGCCGGCGAGGAGCCATTGAATTGCTCTGTACCTAGCGTCCGAAATGTTGACGCGCATACGCGAGCCGCTCCGGAACGCCAATGTCAATCCAATCGGCTTCAGCCTTGAATGCGTAGAGTTGCCGTACATACGGAAAAACCTCCCGTTCGATCGAAAACTCGTCTCGATCCGGAAAGTAATTCGCGAGAGATTGATTGAACAGATACACCCCGGCGTTGATATAGCCCGGCCGCTGGATGGGCTGCTTTTCCCGGAATTCAGTAATCTTGTCCTGATCATCTGAAATAATCTCGCCATAAGTGCTGATGTCCTCGACCAATACTCCGATTAGCATACCGTCCATTTCCGGCCGAAGGCAGGCTAGCATTTTCGACACCGAGAAATCCAGCAAGACATCGCCGTTCAGCACAAAAAATGGTGACGCGGAAATCTGCTGCATCGCATTCTGAATGGCACCGCCGGTCCCGAGCTTTTTCTCCTCTTTGGCGTAGCGAATCTGCATGCCACCGCAGTTCTCCCCGACCGCCTCGTAGAGAATATCGTGCAGATGCCCCGACGCTAAGATCACTTCATCAACTCCGGCTTCCCTCAAAAAATGGAGTTGCCAATCCAGGACGGTTCGATCGCCGACTTGTAGCAGGATTTTCGGTATCGCTTTGGTGATATCTCCGAGCCGTGTCGAAATCCCACCGCATAAAATAATCGCCTGCATAAATGACTTATCCTTTTAGTGTAAAGCGTGAAACAGGATTATCCCTCAGCACAGAACTCAAATGCATTCTCAATCTGGCGAAGTTCGATCGGTTCCGACTTCGGCGATAGTAAGATGGCAATCACATCGAATCGACAAGGGGCATCCAAGAGATTATGCGCTTGCAGATAATCGAGGGCGATCCTGGAAATCTGCCTCTGTTTGGTGGGAGTTACAGCCGCTTGCGGTGTACCAAATTTGAGACTTCGCCGCGTTTTGACCTCAACAAACACGATTCGTTTTCCTTGTTGCACAATGAGGTCAATCTCGCCGGTACGGGTTCGAAAATTCTTTTCACGGATCTCATATCCCTTTGCCTTGAGATGCTCAACGGCAAGTGCTTCGCCAATCTTCCCGATTTTTATTCTCGAATGACTCATCTTACTGAAGCTTAAAGCTCCGCCGATGGACGGGACACGGACCGAATTGGGCGATCGCCTGACGATGTTGGCGCGTGCCATACCCTTTGTGGCGTCGGAACCCGTAGTGCGGATAAATCTTATCGAGCGCAATCATCAGGCGATCTCGAGTGACTTTTGCAACGATGGAGGCAGCGGAAATGGATGGGATGAAGGTATCTCCCTTTGGAATCGCTGTGGCGGGTAGAGGAATCTCAGGAAGGTGTGTGCCATCCACAAGCGCGTAATCAGGGAGTGGACTGATTTGCGCAATCGCTTGACACATCGCTTGCATTGTTGCTTGAAGAATATTGATCTGATCAATCTTTTCGTTGCTGACACAACCGACACCGCTGGACATTGCGATCGCGCAAATCTCATCAAACAATCGTCCGCGTTGTTGAGGCGTCAGTTGCTTGGAATCCGTTAATCCTGAAATTTGACAGTTCGCTGGAAGAATAACGCTTGAGGCGACAACAGGACCTGCCAGCGCGCCGCGTCCGGCTTCGTCAACTCCTGCGATGCGCCGATAGCCCTGTTGCCGCAAGGTCAACTCAAGCTGCTGCGTGTCAACTGGGTTTTTCCCTCTATTAATTATTGGCTGCTCGCCTCCTCTCCCGTATTCGCGTTGCTTTGCCTGTTCGCCCTCGCAGATAGTACAGTTTTGCCCGGCGTATCGCTCCATGCCGAACCACTTGAATACTTTCAATGTTCGGCGAATGCAACGGAAAAGTCCTCTCGCTCCCTTCTCCATAGGCAACCCGACGAACCGTGAACGTCTGCCGCAATCCACTATGGGAGCGCCGAATGACTGTGCCTTCATAAGCCTGGAGGCGTTCCTTTCTGCCTTCTCGGATACGGGTATTGACCCTCACCAGATCGCCGGGACTGAAGTCGGGAATATCGGTTTTTACATATTGACTTTCAACAGATTCAATGAGATTCATGGATAATACCTCCTTTCATTAGAAATGGGTACCAAATAACTTTGTCATCACTTCGGCAAGCTCCCCTCGAAGCACCACAGGCATACCCTATCAGCCTAGGGCAGGCCTCGAAGCTCGGCACAAGTTTCCTTACAGTCACCCTCTCAGCCGAGGGCAGGCTTTCAGTCACTTTCGAGGGGAGCTTCGAGGTAAGCGACCAACGGAAGCCTGCCCCCGCCTGAGGGGGTGCCTGTGGTGCTTCGAGGGGAGCTTGCCGAATTGATGACAAAGTTATTTGGACCCATTCCGAAATGAAAGGAGGTATTACCAATGAATCTCATTGAATCTGTTGAAAGTCAATACGTAAAAACCGATATTCCCGACTTCAGTCCCGGCGATCTGGTGAGGGTCAATACCCGTATCCGAGAAGGCAGAAAGGAACGCCTCCAGGCTTATGAAGGCACAGTCATTCGGCGCTC
>JAPUIP010000335.1 GCA_027296925.1 Candidatus Poribacteria bacterium
TGGTCATCAGTCCGAATAAGACCTTGCAAGGGATTCATGAGCTGCAAGTTTTCGACCGAGACAAGCCTTCCCGACGAGCCATGCATGAAGCGGTGTTTGAAGCCGGTTGGGACGGTGACATTGAAGTTTGCCGCTTCACTAACCAAAGTGAGACTGAACTTCATTCCGGATTTCCGCCTTCACCGTTTATTCAAACCCCACAGAAAAGAGTTCGGCACATCGCAATTTCACACGGAGGACGACCGGTTGACCTTCCGGCGCACCGATGTCGGATTGACCGCGCCATGTGACAACTTTGTTCATCCAATCGCCGATAAGTGGGTCGCAGTCATGCGCCGAACGCCCGTCCACGCCCTCAACGCCAACGCGAATCTCACCTGCCATAGGCGCACGAAAATTCAGTCGAATCTCCCGACCTGCCGGAACAATGGGTATTGTCCAAAATTCGCCGTCATAGTCCGCAACAAGGGCACACAGCCGGTCTTTGGGCCACCACGCCCATCCCATGCTCGCGGCATCCCAGACGGCTTGCCAGCGTGGGAACTTGTGCGGATAAGGCGTGCCGGAATAAGGGATAGCGATCTTATCCTCACCGAACGGCTGCAGGTCTTTTCCGCTGCCGATGAACTCGCAATCCCACTCGCCCGGCGCGCCGGGGGTAAGGATGGCCCCGCCGGGAATCTGACTCCACGCGATACCATCCGCACTCGAATAGAGTCGCACCTCGCTGCGTTCGGTGTAGCGATGATAGAGCATCGGAAGCATTAATTGGTACGATGGAAGTCCAGGATAGCGGCTGTAACCGTTGAGATAGAAATCGTAGTCCGGGGGGTCGTCGAGGCGTGGCCAGATGATTGGCTCGACGGGGATCCAGTGCATGAAGTCATCCGCTTCCGCACGCCCAACCCAGCGGCGCCCGTCACGAAACATCCGCGTGTACATCACATACTTGCTCAATTCTTCGTTCCACAACACGTGTGTATCCGTATCACTGGGGTGCAACATAAACGGCTCGGGCAGGGCCGTCCAGTTCACACCGTCGGGCGAGACGGCAGCGAACATGCCAAACCGTCGTTGGTTTGATATGCGTGCATCTCGATAGCGCGGTGGTTGGCTCAGATAGGCCTCAAGCTGTGGCGCGAACATCCCTTCGTCAAATTGAGCGCAGTAGATGAACTTATAGCGTTGTTCGGCGGGGGCGTGTGAGTCGATGAAAAACGACATGCCGTCAAAACCTCGCTGCCCCGGCACTTCAATTTGCGAGCGCGTCGGTTCACTCCAATGAAAGCCGTCGTTGGATTCCACACCGCAGATTGCCACGGACACGGGCGGTGCGCCATGCGCGGCAGAGCCCGTTCCCAATTTTGAATGCCCGTTGATCTCGATATACCACGAACGGTAGCGCCCTTCATCCGAGATGATTCGCCCCCAGCCTTTCCAATTCTCAATCATGCCCGCTTTGCGAGCGGGTTGCGCTACCAACCGAACCCCGTGCGGAACAGCACGTGGCTCCGCTCGCATGGGCACCGGCGGTTCTGGTGGATTACCCACTCCATGTCGTTTGCCATCGGATGTCAGCCAAGCGACAGCGCCGCACTGAATATCTCGCCAGTCAGTAAACAGGATTTTCTCTCTCGGCATGGTGAACTCCTTTGTATGAATCCTCTTATGGAACAGCGTTTGCCATCATACGCGGCCATATCATTTTAACCAATCTGGATTGAGTTTAACAACTTTCCCGTTCCACGTCAATCACTTTCATCGATTTCAGACCGCCCAAAAAATGATTGACATGCATGTCGAAAATTGATAGACTCCATACGTGTCAACAACGCAAAAAGGAGACAAATTCATGGCGAAAACCTATCGAATCGGCATTGTGGGATGTGGTGGCATGGGACACTCCCATGCGCGAGCCTGGACGGACCATCCGGCAGCAGAGATCGTTGCAGCGACGGATGTCAGTGAAGAAGCGGCGAAGAAACTGGCTGCAGAGTTTTCAGTGCCCGCCGTGTATACCGACCACAACGAGATGTTCGAGAAAGAGGACATCGACATTGTGAGTATCCCTACATGGCAAGGTGTTCGCGCCGAAGTCACCATTGCCGCGGCGAATGCAGGGGTCAAGGGCATCCTTGGCGAAAAACCGATGGCGGCGTCTTTGGGCGAGGCAAACGATATGATTGACGCGTGCGAGAAAAATGGCGTCAAGCTTGCCATCGGTCATCAGGGGCGCTTCAATCCAAACAGTAACGAGATCCGAAGGCTTGTCGCCGATGGCGCGATCGGGCAGCCGACGATGGTCTATCATCGCGCAAAGCCGAATGCCGGACTGCTCAACACCGGCACACATGCTATTGATGGCTGGCGGTACATCTTGTCAGACCCGGAGACGCTTTGGGTCGTCGGACAGACTTCACGCACAACAGATCGGTGGGAACGCCGCAGCCGGTGTGAAGATTTGTGTATGGGATTGGTCTGTTTTGAAGGCGGGACACGGGGCGTCTATGAGGGGGACCTCCCGGAGCCGAAGGCGCCAATGCCAACCATTTACGGCACGGAAGGCCAGATCAAGGTTGGAGGAAGCGGCGTGATTCTGTCCGGCAGCGTCATGCTCGAAAATGGCCAGGAGAGCGGCTGGCAGGAAATTACGCCACCTCCCGTGGAAACCAATCAATACCAGGAATTAATCGATTGGATAGAGGGAAAGATCGATGAACACCGAAGTAGCGGACGACAGGCGCGATATACGGTCGAAATCATGATGTCCATCTACGAATCGCTGCGAATCAAGAATGTAGTGACCATGCCACTTCAAACACGGGAGTGCCCCCTCGACTTAATGATCGATGATGGCACGCTCCCTGTGCTGAAGCCGGGACGTTATGATCTTCGCACGCCTTTCCCGGAGAAAGAGCAGCCGCAATAAACGGAGGGATTTTGAGGTGCCCGTGCCGGTGCCAATCATTTTTATCGCCACCGGCAGGGACAGGTATTCGCGAGGCTTTGCGGTTCCAACATAATATGAGGGTCGCTATTTTTGACCGTCTTCCTAACGCTCCCAATCGAGGAGCACCCCCATCGCTTCGTTCAGTCGGTTGTAGAGCAGATCGAATGCCTCGGCGGCTTGTGTGTATGGGAAACGGTGTGTGGTCATCTTTTCGGTCTGGATCACGCCGGAGCCGAGCAGTTCCATTGCTCGGCGTGATGCGCTAGCCCCAACTGTTTGACCATAGTAGCCGCCCAGAAGTCGCCGGCGCTGAATCTTGCCACTCCAAAGCGGTAGCGGCGCATCCTCGTATAGCCCGATTAAGTGCAGCAATCCGCCGACAGCGAGCATGTCTAACGCTTGATCGAAAGCCTTGGGCCCCGCCGGTCCCCCGACGGCGTACACCACAATGTCAGCACCGATACCGTTGGTCAACTTTTGGACGGCTCGAACCGCATCCTCGTCGGCAGCGTTGATGACGACATCCGCGCCCAATTCTTCCGCCAAACGACATCGGCTGTCCAGCGCATCCACGGCGATAATGCGCCCGTTTCCATTGGCCTTCGCCACTTGCATGATGAGACTGCCGACCAGGCCTTGACCAATGATGACAACGGTATCATTCGGCTGTATGTTCTCAATCTCCACCCAACTCACCGCGCCTGACACCAACGGATAGTAGGGTGCTTGATCGAAGCTGACCGACGGTAACATCGGAACAATCTGCGCTTGTTCGTGGGGCGAACCGACTCGCGCCGGGCGGACGACGTACTCGGCATGCGGCGCCGAAGCGACAACGCGATCGCCGACCGCAAGATGATCTATTTCCGCACCGACGGCGTCAACAACGCCTGCCAGGGAATAGCCGACGCGCTCGGGGTCGATTGCGTACTCCCGGGTGTAGCGCGCACCGATCTCCGACCCTCGGCTAATAAGGCTTCGTACCGCTTTGACGCGAACCTCGCTCGGGCCGGGTTCCGGCACCGGAACATCCTCGATGACGATATTAAATTTGCCTTCCGGTTTAGCAACACGTTTCATTGTGACCTTCCTTTCCTGATCTGCGGTGAATTTTTTGGCAACGCGCTTCAGAGAACTCATACCGCCTGTATGATGTCACGAAATCGGGAAATTCGCAACAGAAAAGCATCTTCCCGATTTATAGAGGCTTTACTGCAAATTTCTAAGTGCTGGCGATTTCGGTTGACAGTAGGGAAACACCGTAATACTGTATTGGTCAGTTGATAATTGATACCGCCACAACAGCAGGAAAATTTCGTTCGCTAAGGAGCATACAGATGCAAGTTGATAAACAACAGCTACTTGATGACGGTTACATCATTTTACGCGAAGTCATTCCGCCTTCCCAACTGGACGAACTCCGGGCCAGTTTTGAAGTGCTCGTCGAACGGCAGAAGGCGATCTGGGAACGCGAACGTCAACCGAGCGTCTGGGAAACGGGCGCTCAGCCGCGATTGGTTTCCTTCGAGCGGCTCATTGATGAAGGCACCGCCAACACCGTCGAAATCTGGTTGCACGAAAACACACTCGGCGTGAGTCGGCAACTCCTGAGCGTGCCAGAGGCGGCGTCAGTCGCAGGGATGATGTTGATGTGCAGTCCGCAACATGACCACGGCCCCGCTAACTGGCACCGCGATGTCCACCCGATCGACATGGCACCGCTCGGCAATCCCAACGGCACAGTGGATGAGGCCGACTTTGAGCAATGGGTCTTACAATGGCTTAATTAGTGCGTGTGGCGAACCCTAAAAAATCCGCTTAGACGGAGATCGAATTGCGTTTTAAACAGGTGTAAAATAACCAAACTATGACAGGAGAAATCATGATGAACAGG
>JAPUIP010000336.1 GCA_027296925.1 Candidatus Poribacteria bacterium
ACAGTGCTCATCGAACTTTCGCCTTATGATTTAACACGCGGGCGCGTTATTTATCGGGATCCGGGGAGAAGATACCGGGGCTAAATTCCTCTATCCATGGCGTGCTCACGATAGACCGCAAACCCGGCGGGTGCGTTTGATCCGTCAGATCCCTTGGAGAATTGCACTTTGGAAGCGGGCTTCTCAGTCGGGCTTGAGACCAGCGTTATCAATAAACCGAGTATAAGCGGTCTCTGATTTCCGTGTCGACGGCGCTTCTTGATTTCCCCATCCGTTCATGCCTCATCCTGTAAGTCCATGCTGCCGACACCTTCGCTGCTCGGAGACCACAGATTTTGCGCACTAAAAGCATCGCCGACCTCGGCGGTGTAGCTGTCATGCACCAATCCTCCCTTATCCGTATTCAAACCCACGATGAAATTGAAGTTGAACAGTTGCCCAAGGAGATTCAGGCAAAACGTGAACAGATCGCTGAAATGACGATTGCCTTAGAAGATCTCAAGCGTGATGTGTGCCGATTTGAAAAAGAATATCATGCACGTCTTGCGCGAGCCTACTCTGAATTGGACAAAGTTGAGCTCATGGCCAAGGAATATCAGCTTCGTTTGCGCTTACTCCAGGACGTGGATTGGCAAGCCTGATTGAGTGGTTTCACCGGTTCAGTGAAACTCCGATCGAGCAAAGTGTTCGCATTTTGTAATTTACCTGGCCGTTTTGGTACAGTCTGAGAATCATATTTTAGCCAGAAGTCAAAAATGAAAACACAGAGAAACACTGAAACCATTGAACCGTCAACAGGAGTGATGAAAGACGATTCTTTCCCTTCTTCCCCGCCTCGATCGCAGATTACCTTACGCGCCGTCCTCTTGGGCTGTCTGCTCCTGCCTGTGAATGCCTACTGGATTGCCATGGTCGAAATGGTGTGGCACGGTTTCCATTTCTCCGCAACTTCCATCCCGATGAACGTCATTTTCATCGTCTTTACGCTTGCCCTCTTAAACACTGGCGTTCAACGCTTCTTCCCAGCTTACGCGCTGAGCCAAGCTGAACTGATCGTCATCTATGTGATGTTGGCGAGCACAACTGCAGTGATTGCCCACGATAATATGGTGAGCCTGATGGGCTTGCTTTCACACCCGTTCTGGTTTGCTTCGCCGGAAAATGAGTGGAAACAGCTTCTTCATCCCCTCCTCCCCAGATGGCTTGTCATGGGCCACACCGAGATTGCGCGCCCTTTCTACGAAGGCGGGGAGAACTTCTTTACCGGCGGTTACCTGCGTTACTGGATCACTCCCATTCTCAGTTGGACAGCGATCGCCTGCCTGATTTTCTTTCTCGTTGCCTTCATGAATGTCATGATCCGGCGTCAATGGATTGAGCATGAAAGGATGCCGTATCCCATCGCGCAATTGCCCCTTGATATGACAGACTCGCGTACGCAATTTTTCCGGAACCGTGGGATGTGGTGGGGCTTCGGGATTGCCGCAGGCATCGAAATCATCAACGGATTGAATTTTCTTTATCCATCCGTCCCACTGATACCGATTCGCGAGCCGACTGCCGATTTGGCGTTGTGGCTCACATACGAACCGTGGGATGCTATTGGAACCACCTATTTTCACCTGCGCCTGTTTATGATTGGTTTGTGTTTTCTGTTGCCAATCGATTTAAGCTTTTCAATGGCGTTTTTCTACTGGCTCCGAAAAGCACAGTTCATTGGCGGAAGAGCGGCTGGATTCTACACCATCCCCTACTATCCGTTCCAACCCAGCCAGGCAACCGGCGCCGCGATTGCAATTGTTGTGATGGCGCTTTGGGCGGGACGAAAGCATTTCCGGGAGATTGGTAAACGGATCATCGGTATGTCCACCCCACTTGATGATTCCAGGGAACCGATGCGCTATCGATCCGCGGCGATAGGCATTGTGGTCTGTCTCATACTCCTCTATATCATCTCCAGTCAGGCGGGGATGTCCGCATGGGTTTTCGCGCCGTTTTTCGGCCTGTATATGGTGATCTCCCTAGCGATTACACGCATTCGCGCCGAACTTGGGCCACCGGTTCATAACATGGGGGGGGTCAATCCGCAGACCATCCTAACAACCGTGGTGGGGATGGGGCCGTTCGGGCACAGCAATCTGACAGTATTTTCTCTTTTTTCCTGGTTTAATGGCTCCAATCGGAGTCATCCCATGCCGCACCAACTCGAAGGTTTCAAACTCGCGCAACGCACCGGTATCAGCTATCGCCGACTGATGTGGGTCATGATGTTTGCTATCATTCCAAGTGTGTTCTCCGCTTTTCTGATCTATCTGTTTTCGCTTTACAAATTCGGTGCCTCGATTGCCGTTGATGCGCCAGGGCAGGTGTTGGGGCCGGGGCAATCGACATACAGCCAGCTTGCCGGCTGGTTCCAGTTTCCACAAGACGTCGATATTTTTGGCACAACTGCCATCGGTCTGGGGTTTGCATTTACCATGTTTCTGGGTATCATGCGGCTCAAGTTTATTTGGTGGCCACTTCACCCGGTAGGATATGCGATGGGTATCAACGGCGGCACCATGGATCACTATTGGTTTGCGTTGATCCTCTCCGGTACCATCAAATTTATCGTTTTCAAAGTTGGCGGAGCGCGGCTGTACCGACGCTTCTTGCCCTTCTTCCTGGGTCTGATCCTGGGTGATGTGGTCAGCGGGTGTTATTGGTCCATTCTGAGCGTCATCATCGAGACGCCTTTGTACGTCGTGTGGTTCTGGTAGCGGAGGGCCCGCAAAATGGCAACGGGGAGAAACTGTATTGGTCAACATGACAGTTGACACCGCGGAGACGTATGATGTTTCGCGAACCCTCTCACCTCGAAGCTCCCCCTCAAAGTTCGGGGCAAGCTCCTCGAAGCTTACTTCGAAGCACCACAGGCATCCTTCGAAGCTCAGGACAAGCTTCCTTCCAGTCGCTTACCTCGAAAGCTTGTCCCGAACTTTGAGGGGCTCGGCACAGGCAGCACAGGCGGGACAGGCGGTACAGGCAGCCGAGGGTTAGCAAAGCATGACCGCTGCCGGTGTAAATCATCTTTCTGACGATTGCACGAAGGAGGAGAAACCCATGCAACTCACCACTGTCGAATCCAGCATGATCTACGCTGTCGGCTACGACCCAGAAAACCGAACGCTGGAAGTCGTCTTTAACAGCGGCGAAAAGTACCAATATTACGATGTTCCTCAGGAGGAATACGAGGGGCTGATGGCCGCAGACTCGAAGGGCCGCTACATGCGTGCTTATATCATTGATGAGTACGATTGGGCCCCAGTCAAACGATGGAGACGATGACACAAGCGGATTCCCATTGAAGGGGCGCGCGAAGGGCGTATCAGCGTATGGCATCAAAAATTCTGATTGTGGAAGACGATTCGGATATTGTCGATCTGTTGACCTACAATTTGGGGCAGGCGGGATTTGAAACAGAAGCAATCTTCGACGGCGGCGATGCCCTGTTGCGGGCGATAGAAAACCCACCGGATCTCATCATTTTGGATCTTTGAATCTCTTTCCACCGCGCAATAGAGATCTTTCGCGGAGTTTAGCCTGAGCTTGTCGAAGGGCT
>JAPUIP010000337.1 GCA_027296925.1 Candidatus Poribacteria bacterium
ATGAGCATTCAAAGCCATGCTGACTCCTAACCAGCCGTTGCCGTTGACCCTTCGCTGCGCTCGAGGGCAGGCTTGGGGAGCTGTGGTTTTATGAATGTTTGGCGCATGTAGGCGGATCGTGCATGGCAAGTTGATGGAGCCCGATAGCTGGCTTGGCGATCTGCCAGCATCCGCAGGAGGATGGATTCTATGCAAGACACCGAGTGGGCACGCGTGAGCGAGGACGACCACACTATCAAAATCGAGACCGACAAACTCGAAGCCGTCATTCCCAAGAAGACCCCCAAACAGTGGATGACCGGAATCGAAAAAGGATCGTTTCTCGACAAGACCACCGGCTTCGGAGAAGTCGGCGATGGCTTGATGGTCATCGATTGGCTCATGGAGGCGGGCAGCGACGAAAACTATGGCAATCAGGTTATCGCCCCGGACGGGCATGGCGTCGGCCGATATACTTGGCACGAGAACGAGACCGAGCCGGCTCGGCAAGCCGACGCGCTCATGGCCCACGGTAGCAGCCATCGTAAGCGTATGGTCGAGGGCCCGCAGCTCTGCCACCGGATGAAGCCCGTGCAGCCGGACGTCATCCGCGGCACAGACTTCATCGCGTTCAAGACGACTTATCAGTACGAGTACGCCGCCCCCGGCCGCAAAGCCGGATCGCGCTGGACGCAACTGATCGTGTTTCCCAAAGGCGAGCGATTCTTCGTGTTGATGGACAAGATCAACAGCGTCAACGATTCGAAGGAGATGTTCCTCCGCAACGACACGCCGGGCTGTGTCCGCCATGAGAAGGGCAACACGTTCAGCGAGATTTATCTCAGCTATCTGAGCGGCCCCAAAGGGGTGCGCATCCCGTCTCGCGAGTTCTTCACCCCGTTCCCGCCGGACTTGAAGTTCGGCTATCGCCGCGACTTAAACAAAACGCCGGCGCATTTCATTCGCGCGTACCATTTGCGGGAGGTGAAGACGGGTGAAGACGGCCCATGGCTGGCCGGTCTGACGCTCGAACCGTCCGTGGTCTATGAGGCGTGGTGCAGCCAGCGACCCGGGAACATCATCGTCATGATCCAGGAGATCCACGGCAAGCCGGTGAAGGCGGGGGAATCCTTCAGTGCGGCCCACATCGTGGGCTACTTCGACACGATCGAGGACATGCACAAGGTGTACGACCGCTACAAAGCCCACACCGCGCTGACCGCCGACGCTTCGGGCTGGCGACTGGTGAGGTAGACGCCGAACCAGGCGCTTCATCACCTTCTGACCAAGTGCTCAAAGCTACGGATTTCTTCCTCGCCCGTGAGAACGCCGATCTCCAGATGAAATTCGCGGACTTCGCCGGGCTGAATGTACTGCAGATAGCCGTGCTTGCGATTCCATGCGCGACCCAACATGCTGACATTGCCGGGCTCGATGCCTGTGACATAAGTCCCCCGGTGGAAGTGTTGCCAGTGGTTGACGAGGGGTATCTCGTCAACCGGGAATTTCCAGTAAAGCCCGAGTTGTAGACGGTCGTTGATCAGCCCAACGCGAACGTTGCCTTCGGCATCGGGGACGGGTCGGTGCACATACACGTCGTCGTGCGCGTCCTGCTGCGGTCCCAGCGCCACTTCGTATTCCTCAGGACCGACTTCCCGGTCCTCCATCCACTCCGTGGTTTTCTCACTGTTAATGACGAGACGGGTCCCGGCATCGAGCAGCGGGAAGCCCGGATTGGTGTGATAGACAAACATCAGCGGCGAACGATCCACACTGAGGTTCTCGATTCGGTCGTAGATGCGCAGGCACTTCTCGCCGAGGACAGTGGAGATCTCCCGGGTGAGTTCCAGATTGGTGCCGAAGACCACCGCCTCGCGCATTCGGCCGCGCACCCGAACCACGTAATCCTCGCCTTCCCAGCCACAGTCGGCGACAACCCCTTTAGCGGGAATAAAGGAAAGCCGGCCATGGAGACCCAGTTCCTCGTTTTCTTCCTCAGGGTCAACTTCCGGGTGACCGGTGAATATCATGCCGCAACTGGTCACCAGACCACCGAAGAATCCGCGCATCCAGCCATAGCCCTGGGGCTCGTAGAAGGATGGCCCCACATCGCCGGTATTGCCTCGGAAGCATAGGGACATTCCCTGATAGTGCGCCGAGGCGATATCGAGGGAACGGCCCGGTAGAATGGAAAAACAGAGTCCGGAGGCGTTGAAGACTTCAATCAGATCCGCGCCCCGCTCATTGCCTTCCACCAATTCAGCTCGGCGGGCACTGGCGAGTTGCGTCATATCTCCGACCATTTCCAATAATTCCTGTTTGCTGTACTGACGTCCAAAAAGCTGTGGCATATCTGTTTCCTTTCAATTCTTGGCCTGACACACAGGGCAGCGATTGGCAATGCGCATGGTGCCTTCTAAGTCAGTGCCCGGAATAAATTCTCGTATTTTTTTGGATTCCGTCTCAGGTATTCAACTGCCCGCCGGTGACTTTCGGGATGCCTCGCAAGCCAATTGCTTCGACCGCCTCATCTTCTCTCTCCCAAAGAAAATTTCCCATGTGTGGGTCTCCCTCTCGCCGTTCCTGGCACTGGAGGACCGCCTCCAAAACGTCTTCGGCCAGATCGAGGTACTGCGGCGTGCCATTAGCGACGAGATCGGCTGCAAATTCTGCGGCGAGCCGAGAAGCGTGGAAAGTTCTGCCTTCCTCCCATCTCCCGAGCATGCAGGTTTGTGGATTAAAGTTCTCTGGAATGGTTAACGGGATGGTTGCTTCAGCCATAACGTCAAGTTTCCCTCTTGGACATGAGTAACGTGGGGCGCCATTGCATAAATACACACTTCGTGCGACGCTTCTTTCGATTTGGGACGGATGCCCCCTTTCATGGTAAACGATATTCAGCCCTCCGTCAATAAAAAAATACGCACAAAAAAGGCCGCCCCGCTGCAACAAAGTGGAGTGCGTTCTGACGGCACTCCACTTTGCTTCGTACCTCACTACGAACCAAGCCTTTCGAGAATTAAACGCTCGGTGTGAGTGATTGGAAAACAGCACCCCGGCTGTCTTTCGACGCCGGGTGTGTTGAGGCGCAAACACCCGGTGTCTTCCGACAACCGGGGTTTGCGAGGATAATCCACACCAGACGTTTAAATGACCCGATTAGAGATTTCTAGGGCGTTGCGTTTTCTCGTCAAATCGGTTATACTATTTTTTTGGAGGTGCCTAATCTGTGATTTGGGGCTCGAGCCCCCATTTACTCATTCACCGGTCTAAACTCATGAAGCTACAACTTGCTCTGGATTTAATCGACTGTCAGAAGGCAAAACGCATCCTTGAAAAAGTCGTGGAGCTCGTCGATATCGTAGAGATCGGTACTCCACTGCTCATGAAGGAGGGGGTAAAGGCGGCCACGGAAATCAAGCAGGCCTACCCGTCGCTCGAAGTCCTGGCAGACCTGAAAATCGTCGATGCCGGCGACCAGGAAGCCCGGCTCGGGTTTGACGCCGGGGCCGATATCGTAACCGTACTCGGTGTGGCACATGACATTACAATTCGCCGCGTCGTGGATGAGGCTCGCGTTTACAATAGGCAAGTGATGGTAGACCTGATAGCGGTCGATGCGGTACAGAAACGCGCACGTGAGCTCGATACCGTTGGCGTCGACTATATCTGTGTCCATACCGCTTTCGATATTCAGGCCCAGGGCATGAATCCCCTGCGGGAATTACAGCTTGTGCAGCCTGTGCTGAAGCGGGCTCGGGTGGCGGTTGCCGGGGGAATAAAGCCTGAAGTCCTGCCACCGATTGCGAGCTATCGTCCAGAAATTGTCGTCGTGGGTGGGTTCATCACCGGCCATCCAGATCCACGTCAGGCGGCTCTCGAAATCAGAAAACTGTTGGACTCGCAGGAGTAAAATGGTGAATTTGCAGACATATATCAGCCAGATACTCGATGAACTGCGCAATGCCCTGATACCCGTTTCCAACGATCAGGGAGAAAAGCTGGCCCACGCAATCACAAATTCCCGGGCCGTCTTTGTCGCCGGCGCCGGTCGGTCGGGCCTGGCGATGAAGAGCTTTGCCATGCGTCTGATGCATCTCGGATTTGAAACCTATGTCGTGGGAGAAACGTTAACACCAAACATCACGGATAGGGATGTGCTGTTGGTCGGTTCGGGGTCCGGTTCCACCGGCAGCTTGGTTGGCATTGCGGACAAGGCCCGCGCGGTAGGTGCCGCGATCTGCCTTATCACCATTCAAGAGGATTCACCCGTTGGACAGATGGCGGACACCATCCTCACCATACCCGCCCCAACGCCAAAGATAGACGTGGACCTCAATCTTGCCTCCGTTCAGCCCATGGGGTCTCTCTTCGAACAGAGCCTTCTGTTGACTCTGGATGCGATCATTCTTCTGTTGATGGACAAGACGGGGAAAGACACGGATGCGATGTTCGCGAGACACGCCAATCTGGAGTGAGATATGAATTCAACGTGTAGCCACAACGCGGATTATACTCGACTCAAATGGGGGACGTGAGTCAACCACCATTGAGCTGAAAAATGTGTAGTATTCACAGTCTGGAAGGAACTTGGTAACTCAATTACCTGGAGGTCATACGATGAAATTAGGTCTGTTCATGATGCCACTGCATCCGCCGGAGAAAAACCGGACAGCGTGTTTTGAGGAGGACATCGACTTAATCGTCCTCGCCGACGAGTTGGGATTTACTGAAGCCTGGATTGGCCAGCATCACACGGTCGCCTGGGAACCCATTCCGTCTAACGACGTGTTCATTAGCAACGTCCTGCCGCGCACGAAGAACATCCGCCTCGGCACCGGGGTGTCGATTATTCCGCAGCACCATCCGGTTAACGTCGCGGTCCGTCTTGCGTTCCTTGACCACCTTTCCCGTGGGCGTCTCAATTGTGGTTTTGGACAGGGGGGCGTGGCGACCGATTGGGGTTTGTTCGACTTGCCGGACCCAAAGACGCAGGGGTTGATGACCATCGAGGCAATCGACATCATCCTCAAGTTGTGGCAAACTGACCCACCCTTCGAGTTCAAAGGGGATTTCTGGAATATCAAGCTCGAAACCCTCGATCACGAGCGTGGGATTGGCGTCTTGCTCCAGCCTTACCAGAAACCCCATCCACCAATCGCCATGAGCATTGTGAGAGGGAATTCGATGGCGGCCCGCACGGCTGGCCAGCGCGGCTTTATACCCATCAGCACGAACCTGGTGCCGGGTACAACGCTCGCGAATCATTGGGAGACCTACTGTGCCGGTGCCGAAGAAGCGGGGCTGCCTGCGCCAGAGCGGTCGAACTGGCGTGTGTCGCGCAGCATCTTTATCGGAGAATCGACCGACGAGGCGTGGGAGCACGCTGTCAACGGTAGCTTCATAGGCGGGTATGACTACCTGATTACCGTCCTCAGAGCGGCGAATATGCTGCCTATTGTGAAGCACGATCCGGACTTGCCCGATGACGAGGTGACGCCAGAATACATGCTGAAAAACCTGTGCATCATTGGTGACGTGGATGAGTGCATCCGTCGGCTCCATGAAGTGTGGGAGGAGTCTGGTGGCTTCGGTACGCTGCTCATGATTACGCATGACTGGGACGATAGAGCCAAGTGGATGCGCTCCCAGGAGTTGCTGGCGAAAGAGATTGTACCCGCGCTACCAACAATCTGAGCAGAGGGAGGAAAGTTGAAATGGCGTTTGATTCGATGCAGCAACGGCAAATCATGGGTCGCTTTGCAACAGGTGTCACTGTGGTGACGACGCGCTATGGCGAGGATATTTCGGGCATGACGGCCAACGCTGTCATGTCCTTGTCATTAGATCCACCGCTGATCCTGGTCTCGGTCAATAAAAGCAGCAACATACATGGGTACCTGACGCAAGGAAAGTGTTTTGCGGTGAATGTGCTGACGAGCGAACAGGAAGACATCTCACGCCGTTTTGCGGCGCCGGGGCCGAAGGATTTTTTGGGCCTGGCACTGACAGTGGCTGAGACCGGCGCGCCGATCCTCGCGGATGCCCTCGCCTTTGTGGACTGCCGGCTTGTCGAGGTTGTATCCGGCGGAGACCACGACATGTTCATCGGGGAGCCGGTCGCCGGTGATACGCAGGAGGGGGCGCCCCTCATTTTCTATGGTGGACAGTATACACAACTCTCTTAAACCGAGAGCAATGCATGCTATTATGCACGGCTCTCAGGAGGGTTTTCCGCCGTGGGCGTTGCTTGCGGCAGTGGCATCTGGGTGAGCCCACTTAATTCGAGCCATTCCCGCTCATTGGCCGGTCCGTCGGTCTGAAGCAGTTGCGCAAATTCCTCTCGTTCTTCCTCTGTTGCTTGCTCGGCAACAATTAGATATAAGAGATAAGAGGCACGAAGGACAAGGTCCGCGCCGAGGGAAATTGGTGAATTGGCGCTTTCTGCTAGAGCTTTCTCGAAAAAGAGTCCGTCGAGCGTGACCCCCAAAGTGTGGAGGAGAGTCGCCAGGTTGACAAAGAAAGCCGTTTGATAAGGAACAATCTCGGGCGCATCTGACCGATGTTCCCACAGTTGTTCAAACCCGGTCAACAGTTCGGAATCAGGATTTACAAAAGGAGCTGCGTGAATCTGCTGCAAAGTTGTTAAGACATACCACGAACTTTCTGCATCGGCTCCCCCAGTGGTTTCGAGAAAACGTTGGATGAATCGTATGCTTTGATGGGACTCTTGAATCTGTTCTGTGGCGTGAAGCGTGGCGCATGCCAGGATTAAATCCCGAGTCAACGCAAGCACTTGCACCGCCTCTCGATCGATTTCTCTCGACCGCGCTCGGGCCAAAGTCAGTCCGAGCTCCATTGCCGTTTCAAGGTCCGGCGCCAGATCGTAGGTCCGCGTTTGGTCCAGCTCCTGCGCTTCAGACTGAACCAAATCTAAAGCCAACTCCCAAGTCTGGGAGAGCGCCGGATTCCGGGCCCGAGCCCGAGCCAGATCTTGCGCGCGTTTCAAATTTCTTGCCTGGGCCAGGAACTGAACACCGTCCGATGCTCGGTCCCACGCCCTTTCCAGCGCGAGGCTGAGTGCCGTTTCCAGATCCTGTCCGAGATCTGGCACCACATCTTGAGCACGATTCAGCACCCGTGCCAGAGACCGAGCGCGGCCCCAGGCCAAATCCGGCGTCCATTCCGGCGATTGAGCCCAATTCAGCGTCCCTGCACGATCCAGATCTTGAACCAAATCTAACACCTTTTCCTCATCCGGATGCAGCGTCAAAATTAGCCCGCGAAGGACATTGATGAATCGTGGAATGGTCCCTGGCCACATGCTCACGAAATCAGTCGTAAAATCCGGGGAAGACGGAAGCGGTTTTCGATCCGGTGTGAAGGACGGTGCGTTCCCTTCAAGTTGTCCCAGGGATATACCCCCGATGAGAAAACGAATCAATTGTGCCGACTGAGTTAGCAGTAACTTCTGATGGGTTTCTACCTGCATCGAGATTTGCGCGCATCCCGCCAACAGTCGATAGAAATAATCAAACGTCACCACTTCCGCATCCATTGTCAGTGCGCGCCACATCCTGTCCGTGATTTCTTCAAAAGGAATAGCGCCGAGGATATGTACCTGTAATTCGTCGGGGAGTTTCTGGCACGCTTGATAAGAGATCTCCTGGAGGCGCTTTGTCAGACGTTCAGATTTCTCGGCTACGTGTGAATATTGACTGAGAAAACCGAGCCCCCAGGCCTGAACTGATTCATGCGGACTGTTGAGAATATTGACGAAGAGCGTTTCAAGCTCTTCATTTTCTGCCTCAAAGGGCCCGACGATTTCTTGAATCACATCAAGGACCTGGTTGTACGGAAGTTTGATGAAGGCATCAAGGACTTTATTGCGCGCATCGGCATCAATTGCCGCCTCAAACAAGCAGTTAAACGCGATAAAGAGGCATGAAAACCTCTCTGATTCTTCAGTGACGCTCAGTCCGTAATCGAGAATGCGATAAACGAGAGGCGTCCCGTTGCCCATGGTGCTCGCTAAGAGGAGTGTCACTTCGCGCCACCACGGGTTCTTTAGATTTGTCATCAGCTTGGCGAGCTCAACCTCCCGGTTGTCGTTAATGTAATCCGCCGTCAAATACTCTTGGAAGGTGAGATGGATAAATTGATAGGTTTCTGCCGTTCTGTGGCGCAGGATACCACTGCTGTTTTCGATTTCCTGGATGAGGGCTTTCGCTGTAAACTTCTCTCTCAAGGAATCTGGAAGGTACTGCCGGACCTGCGCATAGAGTTCTTCTTCAGGAAGTTCGCGTCTGTTGTTGATGTGGTAATAGTAGGCAACTCTTTTGAGCACCTCTTTCTTGGCATCCCGATCTTTTACCTGAATATGGGTTGGACGGTTGGTTTCCATATCCCAATCCAACATGAGGTTTATGGAGAGTCGATATAACTCGACACGACGGCGAGGAAGCTCCAGATTGTACTTATACACATGATAGAGGAATGTTAGCAACAACGGATTCTCAGCGAGTTTCCGAATGCGATCGTGTTCTTCAAAGGATTCGACAAGCTCGTTACATCGTCGCATGTTAAAGTCAGACCCCGGACCTTCATCTGTCTTACTCTCAAGGAAGGTCCTGCGCTGTTGGGGCGTAAGCGGCATCACTTCCAGATGCCGGAAGTCATCAAAAATGGCATCGCCAACCGGTCGAGAAGTGATTACAAACTTATTCTGAAGATGCGCCGCATGGTTAGCGAACGCTTTAATTTGCTGCCTCAGTTCGCCACGTTTGCTAATTTCAACTTCATCGAAACCGTCGAAGAGAATGAGCCAATTCCCTCTTTTCAGTTGTCGGTCAAGAAAGTTTCTGGCATTTGGAAAGCCGTTCTCTTCAAAGAGAACTTCGAGATATGCGAGGATGCTCAAAGCCTCATGCTGAACGTAAGCGGACAGTGTAATCAAGGCAGGAATGGGCCTTACCCCATCCCCCTTTGTGCACTGGTAGGCAAGATACTGTAGGAGGGTTGTTTTTCCAGAACCGGGATCGCCGATGATAGCGATTCGGTTTCCATAATTCTTTTCGTTTGCGAGCACGTCCTCGACTTCAGCCCGCTCCATTTTTGCTTCTTCCATACTGGGCCGCGTCTGGCTGCCATCGGTTGAATTCGCCGAAGGATCGCCTTCCAGGTGCCTATACTCCTCTTTGCTGAGCTGAATGGGAATGTAGTTCCGATCTAAATCGACCCCTTCCCCCAAAAGCGACTGTGTCAGCCCGACATTCTTCAGTTTTCCCTGGAGCACTTGGCGATATTTGTTCAGCAGCGCATTGTACGCGCCGAAACGAACGAAGACCCAAGTAATCAACTCTCCAAATAAGGGCTTAAGCCCATTCGCTATGGCCCTTCTAATCTTGTCCTTAAACCAGATTACAATGAAGATAATGAGGCCCAGAAGGAGTGTTAATTCGGTATGCTCATTGATCCAATTTCTGACTGTCTCTACGAACTCGGTCAGCTTGCCGGCAATGGGTATCGGTTGCGATGGCTCCCCAGCTTCCGATGGTTTTGAAGCGGCGTCTGGACTCGCCTCCTGTGCTTCCAGATTATTGGAGACATTTATCAGGACCAGGAACATGAGAAGAAGAAAAAACCAACGTTTTGCCAAGATTGACTCCATTTTCATCAATGGTCTTCGTTCGTTAACTCTCTACATTCGCCTACTGCATAAGCGTTTCGCCAATGCTAAAGACAGGCATATACAGCCCGATCATGACGCCACCGACCAATATACCTAACAGAATCGTCAAGATAGGGTTCAAGGTCTCTGTGAGGTTCTCAACACTCTGGCTGACTTCTCCCTCATAGATTTTGCTGATGTGTCCTAACATTTCAGGCACCCGTCCGGTTGCGGCACCGGATCGAATCATCTGCGTCACCAGACCCGGGAAGATACCACTTTCGATAAAAGCATCAGCCAGATCCTCCCCGCGGCTAATTGTCTCTCTGGCGTTTTCTAACACCTGCTGAATCACTCTGTTATCGGCAACGTTTGCGACGATCGTCAATGCATCCAAATAGTCCACGCCACTACTCAAAAGCAGGCTTAGCGTTCGAGAAAAGAGTGAAATACTTCTCTTCAGAATGATTCCACCAAAAATCGGAATTTTGAGCTTCACACCGTGCCAGTAGAATTCACCCTTTGACGTTTTCACATACTGCCGAAAAACAACGGTGAGCACAATAAAGACCACGAGAATAATCAGTCCTTTTGTCCCCTGTATCGTATCGCTGATGCTGATTAAAACCTGAGTCGATTGAGGCAAATTGGATGGGTCACCGTACATCTTAGTAAATGTCGGTACCGCAAATTTGATCAATCCCAACGTCATCAAAACCGCAAACGCGAGCGTCATCAGTGGCGTCCTGAGGGCAGATTTGACCTTGCTTTTGATCTCTTCTGTTTTCTCAAGCATTGTCGCCAAATCTTCTAAGGGTCCTGCATAAGATCCAGTGGTTTGAGCGGCTTCCATCATGCTCACGTAGAGGTTGTCGAAAACGTCAGGGTGTTTGCCTAATGCCTGTGACAGAGAGGTGCCTTCCATGACATCCGCTTTAACGGCTGCGAGGGCTTCTCGAAGGGTAGGGTTGTCCGACTGGTCTTCCAAAATGTCCAGGCAGTCAATCAGGTCCATCCCTGCGTCTACCATCGCGGCGAATTGGCGGCTAAAAAGCATCAACTCTTTCGCTTTGACTTTTGCCTTGAGAATTGTAATCTTTGAGAGGTTCCATTTTGCACCGCCCGCGGCGGCTGTATGATATTCTGTGACGAATAGACCTTCCCGACGAAGTTGCTGGACAAGCGCCTGTGCGGAGACACTTTCTGACTTTCCTTTGCGAGTCTTTCCGCTTCGATCTCGCGCGACATAGCTGAATGTTTGCATGCTTTCTTACCCTTGTTGTCTAATCTGATTGACAAAGACTTCTACCACCTGTGGATCAAACCTTGTTCCCGCCTGGCGCTCAATCTCTGCTATCACTTGACTTTGGCTGATTTGACTGTAGAGCGCTTCTTCGTACGCCTCGACGATAGCAACGATTCGCGCAGCCAATGGAATCTGCTCGGCCTTTAGTCCATCGGGTTGTCCCGTTCCATCAAAATGCTCGTGGTGATGCCGAACAATGGGAGTGATTCCGCTTAATAATCGAATTTCCTTGACAATATTTGCGCCAGCTATTGTGTGAGCATTGATGTTCTCTACTGTGGTGAGATCGTAGTAATCATATCCGGCAGGCTTCTGATGCTGCAATTCCAGCAGACCAATATCGTGCAAAGCCGCACCGTAATATAGGTCATCAAATTCCTGATCACTGATGCCGAATTGTTGCCCAAGAGCGGTCGCCAGGGCAGCAACCCGCCAACAATGTCCCGAAGCCATCAGCCCAATGAGTTCTCCAACCGACTCAATGGCTTTGACTGTCAGTTCAATGGAATTTGTAAAGAAGTTCTCGTAGTTCTCCGTCATCTGCGCATTTCTGATGGCGATAGCAATCTGGTTTGCAAGTGAGGTGAAGAGCTGTAGATCCTGTTCCGTGAATTTTCTGCTCCCCCGCTTATTCACGGCTTCCAGCACCCCTAGAATCTCCCCCTCCAAAATAATAGGAACGGCGATTAGGCTTTCTGTTCTGAAACCTGTAGAACTATCTACGTTACCCGTAAACCGCGGATCGGAGGCCGCATCGTTTACGATAGCCGGCTCTCCGGTTTGGGCTACCCACCACGCAATCCCACCGGTATCCCTTGACACGTTGATGCGGTTGAGGATTGGGGCTTTCCCACCCGATGCGGTCTTGAAGTACAGGTTCATTTTTTGGTCATCAAACAGAAGTATGGAACTTGCCTCTGACAAAACTAATTTGGAGGCAGAGGTATTGATTTTGTATAAAACAGCATCGATGTCCAGGCTCGTGCTCAAATCAGCAGTCAGATCGAGAAATTCCTGATTTCTCTTTTCCGGATCTTCGTCCGCAAGGGCAATGCGTCTACAGAATA
>JAPUIP010000338.1 GCA_027296925.1 Candidatus Poribacteria bacterium
AAGTGGTACGGTGGCCGCTACGGATGGACTTTTCCGCACGGCTTCCTGACCCTCCAGAAGGCCACCCTCGACGCCGCCGCCAACGCCTATCTGTTGACCCGTGACGATGCCTATCTCGAATTGCCACGCCGTCAGATGGCTCGTATTCTTGAACTCGGTGAGACGAAGGACATACGCGAATACGACATGAGCGTCAGTGAACGATGGGATAGTCAATTCGCAGCCATGGGCGAGCAGTACGAGACGTTCCTGGTACCGTATCGCTACGGCGACGCGGGCTGGTTCGACTGGCAGCCCATATCCCCCGTTTATCTGGTAACGCTGTGGAACCTTTCAATGTCAGACGAGGACTGGGAAACTATCGAAAGGGTTCGTCAGGCCGAGGCCTTTGACTGGAACGCGGTGTTCGCCTTCCACAACAAGGAAGATTCCGGACACGAGCAACCGTGGGTACGCTACCTGGCAGGACAGAATCCAACCTATCCCGAGCACATCCTTCACGCCAGCCACCAACTCGTCTGTCGGCGACTCGCGCTGCTTCGAGAGGACGACGCGGTGGGAACTCGCCATCATGTCCATCAGTGGCAGTGGGGCAACCCAGTATCGTCCGAAGCGCTGATCCAATTGACCCTCGGCGCGCCGCAGCCGATCTATAATGGCGGACTACTCCACTGCCGGCTCCGCTACTTTGACGTCGGTCGTCGTCGCCCCGGCCTGCCCGAAGATGTGGGCGCGTTGGTCGAAAAGCTGGAAGCAGAACGCACAGTCGTTCGCCTGGTGAACCTCAACCCCAATGAAGGACAGGAGCTCATCATACAGGCCGGCGCCTTCGGTGAGCACCGCTTCGGCACAGCGAAATACTTTGCGCGTACGAGTGAGTATCCGGGAGAACTCGGCGGCTATGCCGGTAGCTACGCCGCTACGCCGCTGATGACCGAAGCACAGACTGCTGCCGTCAACAATACCCATCTGCGTGTGGCGCTCCCGCCGGGAACGGAGATTACGCTGGATTTGGCGACGGAGCGCTTTGTGAATGACCCCTCGTATTCCGGGCCGTGGTAGACCGTCGACTTAATCTTGGCCGCCAGAGATGGTAGTCGAGGCGGCCAACTCAGACCGACGGATTCGTGAATTGGCCGAGTCGGATCGGGAGAAATACACGTATCTGTACGATTTGAACCAGGACATTCTCCAACTGGATTTGGGCATCCGATTGAACTCCTGCCCAAACGAGGCGACGTGCTCTTTTTCAAGCATTTGTTCGGGCACAATGGGACGCTGAATACCCGGACAAAACCGCGGCTGATGATGCGGTATTTCTGCGCTTGTCAGGCGTGCCGGCGGTGGAAAAAAAACAAGGCGTGGAATCATTGGACGCCGTGAGGATTCGGAGGCGTCAATGAGTGAGCGCGGTGGCGATTGTGGTCTCTTAATCATTAACTGTGTCCGCCAGCAGTTGGCGCAAATGTTTGACCGCCAACCCAATGGCTTCAGCATAATCGCACCGATTTCCCCGGTCTTCGAAGACGATAGACATATTCCCATTGAAATTCACGCCTTTGAGGATAGCTATAATGCGTTTGTAATCAAGCCATTCCTCCCGACCGGTATCGATTTTATAGATCTTGGCTCGCACGTATGAGGCGTGCGGCGCTGTCTGTTCCATGTATTTGTAGATATCGACATTTGGGAGAGATGTCCCCGCTCGATTCGTCCCCGGCGAGCCCCACCATTGACCGGTATCCAGGATAAAGGTGAAATTCTCACGGTCAACGTCCTCCAGGATGCGCAGGATGTCATCGCCCGTAGGCGCTACGGCAGGTGGGTGATTGTGAAGTCCGATGAGGATACCTTTCTCGGCAGCGTAATCCGCGACCTGCTGAAAACTACGGATGGTGGTCTCCCATAGGGCGGAACGGTTCTCTGTACCTTCAGGCACACTGCCGCCGAACAGACGGATCAAGGGGGCTCCCATCAAGACTGCGACGTCCACCGCGCCCTTCACTTCATCGATCCGTCTTTGTAATTCTGCCTCTGGTAGAGGAACGCCGATAACCCCTCCATTCGGATGGCTCTCCGCGCCCACAAATCCGCTTCCAATTCCCACGAAGCCAATCGGCAAGCCATAGTTGTGGCACATAATCTTGATGCGACGAAGATATGCTGCATCCAGTGAGCGAAATCCTCTATCGAGTTGAAAATCGATGATATCCAGTCTCAGCTCATGAATTAAATGTATCATCGTCTCGATATCTATGTACCGGCCCGGGTTGTCTCGATCTCTCACCAAGCTGTTACAACCGAGTTTAATCATAAACGCCTCCTGTGAAAAGAGTTTGACTGAGATTTTAGACAATCCTTTCAGCGATGTCAAGCGGCAAATATGATTGACCATGGTGACATGTTATACCGTTTTGAGTTTCAGATGAGCCTATTCTCAAATCCCCCTCAATCCCCCTTTCGTAAAGGGGGTCGGGGGGATTTTATTGGCTGTTCTGTGGTTCTTTTATTTCTGACGAAATGGGCTCATTGAAAACGACAAATGGTATTATTGTAGCATGTGCGATAGATACGACCTGCTCCAGGTCATCGTGAATAAGGAGATGGCAAAATTGAATCTGCTCAAACTTTTCGAGGAACTCAAACCCAATACCATCGTTAGCATTGCGGGCGTCGGCTACCGCGACGGCATTCCCGCTAAGGATGCCGATGCCGGCTGGACGATGGGCGTGGTGCGACGTCCCGATGGCGACCTAATCGTAGCGGACATCCGGGGACACCGTATCTGGCGCATCGACCAACACGGTATCTTGCATACCTTCGCCGGGGACGGCGTGCCGGGAAACTCCGGAGATGGTGGACTCGCCATCGACGCACGGGTATACACCCCTCACGACCTCTACCTCGATAAAGAAGGCAACCTTCTCTTTTCTGAATTGGGCGCAAGGGGCCCTGACGAAGGTCCCAATACAATTCGACGCATCGATGACAAAACCGGGGTCATCACCCGTGTGGTCGGGTCGGGAGTCATGGGACGGGGCGGAGATGGCGGGCCGGCGCTGGGCGCGGAGTTTGACACAACGTGTGGTGTGGCAGTCGATGACGAGGGAAATATCTTCGTATGTGGCAAATGGGACAGCAACGTGCGGCGGGTCGATGCCAAGACCGGCATCATCGAGACCTTCGCCGGTCAGAACACCCGCCACTACCCATCGGAGCGCGGTGCTAGCCGGCCCTATAGCGGTGCCAACTACAGCTTCGCCGGTTTTCATGGCGATGGCGGGGCTGCATCGGAAGCCGCCTTTCGATTCCCCGAGCACCTCGCATTTGACTCAAAAGGGAATCTCTACGTCTGCGACAACGGCAACAACCGCATCCGCAAAATTGACATGCAGACCGGAACGATTACGACCGTTCTCGGCACGGGGCAAGCGGCGTCCAACGGCGATGGCGGTCCAGCGGTCGAGGCGAGCACACATACACCGGACGCCATATTCATCGATGTTCACGACAATCTCTACGTCGGTGAGGTCGGCGGCTGCAAGGTGCGCAAGGTAGATGCCCGGACCGGTATCGTAACGACGCTTGCGGGCACCGGCATTCCCGGCTGGGGTGAAGAGGGGCTGCCTGGCCCTGAAACGAAATGCAATCCGATCGAATCCGGCATCTGGGTCGACCCCGACGGCACCGCTTTCTACAGCGATTCTTCAGGTCGGTTGCGCCGGATTGATGGACAGACCGGCATCGTGACGACTGTTTTGGGCGGTACGCGCATCCATGACGGTAGCCCGTCTACCGAGGCGTTCCTCTCGTGCCCACGGGGAATCTGCATCGGTCCGGATGGTCATATTTACTTTGCCGACATGCAGAGTGATCGCATACGCGCCATTGATCCGGCGACCGGAATTATCCGCACCGTCGCCGGCAGCGGTGGCCGGGCTTATGGGGGCGACAACGGCCCCGCGACGGAAGCGTATTTCTTGAATCCCTACGACGTGTCGGTGGACGGGTGCGGCCGCATCATAATTGCAGACACACTGAATGGCCGCGTGCGGCGGGTCGATGGGGATGGCGTGATACATACGGTAGCGGGAACAGGTGACGGTTCGGATCGAGGTGATGGCGGTCCTGCGTCGGGTGCTGGATTGACGGTCGTTTGGTCGGTTGCTCATGGCCCCGACGGCAGTATCTACTTGGGGGACGCCGCCGGGCGCATTCGCAGGATTAATAATGCCACCGGGATTATCAGCACAGTGGCGGGCATTGGGATTCCGGGATACACTGGCGACGACGGACCGGCAGTAAAGGCACGAATCGGTACGCCCTCGGCCATCCACTTTGATGCGAAGGGTGTGCTCTATTTCTCAGATCTCACCCAGCATGTTGTGCGCAAGGTGGATACGGAAGGCACGATCACCACTGTCGTTGGTTGTGGCGAAGCGGGGTTCTCCCCCGACGGTACGTCCGCCCTCGACGCACGGCTTCACAAGCCGTTGGGATTGGCCGTCACCGGTGACGGGGTCGTGTATGTCTCTGACTCACGCAACAACCGGGTGCGCCGTGTTTCCTCCGACGGAACGCTTCAAACGGTCGCCGGCAGTGATACGCCAGGCGACGCAGGGGATGGTGGTCCCGCCCCGGAAGCCAGTCTGAACGAGCCGCACGGACTCTGTTTTTACGGGTCAGACATCCTGTTGATTAGCGATCATTACAACAATCGCATCAAAGCGGTGAAGCTTGCGAAGTGAAGAATCTCTATTTGAGACAGGCGCGAGATTCTTCGTGATGCTGAAAATGACAGTTTTAATCTTGGGAATTATTTTGACTTTGTAAATAGGGAGGAATGCAACCTTGAAAAGGTTCGCCCAAAGAGCGGTCAGAACGTTCCTCTTGCGCATCCGCATTCCGAAGATGATTGTTCACAACCGATGTCGAACCTTTTCAAGGGTTTTTGGGTCATTGACGGTTAATAGAATTGTTCCGAATTAACGTAGGTCGGGTATGGCAACGCCTACCCGACGAATCTCAGTCGGGTAGACTACGTCATACCCGACCCTTCGGCTTCGCTCAGGGCAGGCTCTACATTTCCAAGTTTGCTTAAAAGGGAACAACTCTAATTTACAAAGTCAAGTTATACGACCCCGTTTTAGGCACGGACTTGCTCCAGTGCCTCGACCAGACTCTTTTCAATCAGGTCACACAACTCGTCGATATCCGCCTTCTCCGCAATGAGCGCCGGCGCCACCGCAAACCAGGACGGATCGATACGAAGAATCAGACCGTTATTGAGCGCCGTCTGCTTCAACGCTTGCCCCAGTGCCGGATACGCCTCCATCGTCTGGACGTCTTTAACCAGTTCCACACCACGCAAGACGCCCCGCCCCCGAACTTCGCGAACAACGCCGTATCGCTTCAAGCCCTCCAGCCTTCCAGCCAGGTAATTGCCCAGTTCATACGCTTTGCAGGCCAGTTCTTTTTCCACGATTTCATCAATAACCGCAATGCCCACCGCACATGCCAACGGATTGCCTGCAAACGTATGCCCGTGCGCAAAATTCACGTCATCCGCCGCCGGTCCGTAGAAGACTTCCCCCATATCCTCCCTTGCCATCATCGCGCCCATGGGAATCGCACCGCTCGAAAGCCCCTTGCCGCCACAGATGATATCCGGTGTCACCCCGAAAGTCTGTGCCGCGAACATCGCCCCGGTTCGGGCGAAACCGGTGATAATCTCATCATAGATCAGGACGACATTATAGCGGTCACAGATCTCGCGGATGATCTAAAAGTACTCCACCGTCGGCGTGATAATCCCTCCGGTATTGCCAATCGGCTCGATGATGATACCGGCAACCGTATCCGGATCCTCGTTGATTATCACGTCCTCAAACATCTGCGCACAAAACCGGTTACACGCCTCCCAGGAGTCGAATCGCTCCCGATAGTAAGTGGGGGGGAATACCTTGAGAAAGCCGCCCATCTGCGGCTCAAACCCGGTTTTGCGCTTGCCGGTTCCGCTGGCCGCCATGGCGCCGAAGGTCGCACCGTGATACCCAAGGTACCGGCTGATGAACTTGTACTTCCCCGGCTTCCCGCTCTGTTTGAAGTACTGCCGGGTAAACTTGATGGCCGATTCAATCGACTCCGACCCACCGCTGTACGGTTTGATGTAATTCAGATTTCCAGGGGTGACACCGCCCAGCTTTTCGATAAAATCCAGGGTGACGTCTGCAATCCCGTGCATCGAAGGAACAAAGCTCAACGTTTCCATCTGCCGCTGCATCGCCGCTATGATTCGTGGATGTCGGTGGCCCAGTGTGGCAACAAATATGCCACCGATTCCGTCAAAATAACGCTTCCCTTCTACATCCCAGTAATAGAGCCCATCCGCTTTGTGCACAATGAGCGGATTCTTGACAAATTCCGTGGTCTGTTGGTAGTCGAGAAAGGTGCGTTTGAGCAGTTGTTCCTGGCGTTGATTCAGCTTCATCACAATTCTCCTTCTGTCGCTCGCGCTCCCTTAAAAACGGTCGCTGACTTCCGGCTGCTAATGGAGTATAATCGGCAGTATGAAAGGGCGGGGAGGGTTCATAGTATTTGGCTCCCCTTTTTCTGTGGTTTTGGCGCTTGACTCCCGACGGTGCCTATTTTGGCAGAAAGGCGGTTGGATGTCAAGGAGAAATCGCCGTGTAATCAAGGGCGTTTCATCTTCCGCCAATTGCTCGAGTTTCTGTTCACCAAGCGTTAAAGTGTTGACCGGTGGGATGGGGTGTGCTATACTGTACCGCGAAATGTCATGCTTCCTGGAAATATGAAAAAGGGTTGTGCCACCGATTCCAACTGCTCTTGGGGATTCTCGGACGAGAGCACCTCGGTGAAAAACTGCACCAAGCTATCCACCTTTACCCGGTCACGTAGGCTGCCTACGTGACCGGGTAAAGGTGGATAGCTTGGTGC
>JAPUIP010000339.1 GCA_027296925.1 Candidatus Poribacteria bacterium
CGCGACATATAACGCAATGCGTTATGGTAATTGGGGAATTTGGCCTTCGCCACCCGTTCCAGTCCGGGATCCGGTCGGTTCAGCGGTCGGATGGTCGTGTGGTCAAAAAACTCGTTCGGCTTGTTGCTAGCAGTCTTTGAACAGGGCGCCACTCCATTCCGGCAAGCAACGGGAGTGTGACCTGGATACTTCTGCGGTTACCTTCGAGTTCTTCGGTGCCAAGAGAGTACGCGAGCGAGATGTGAAGTACCCTGGCATAGCTGTCCACAGTCCACCATCAGTATTACGGAACGGGGGTCTTCTTCAAGGCAAAAGATTCATGCACCAATGCAGTTCGTCGCGGCCCAAGTGGTTCGCTTTTCAACTCCCGATGGATGGCGATATAACGCGCTACCTTTTCGACGACGGCTGGGTGCTCCGAAACTTCCCGGGCCCACTGTAGGGCAACACCGTCCCATAGACTCAATAGCTCTTGCGGGACCTCAACGGCATATTCAATCCATTCGAAGTTGCTACCGTGCCATACGTCAAGTGGCTGGAGATTTCGTCCGAGTAGGAATGGTACGAGATAAAGATTCTCGAGCATTGTTTGGTAGAGCTTGTTGAACGCTTCTTGCCTGCGATCCCCGCGTAATAATGCCAGTGCCCACATCAGATATTGGTACGGTTCGCCGCCGTCGTCGGGGTAGGCGTCTTCATACCAATCGAATGAAGCCAGAGCGCCGCCGATATCGCCCATCAACATGTAGAGCGGCCCTAGCAAATACCGCTTCCCGTAGCTGTCTCCACCGTATCTTCCTTCCAATTCCCTCTTCAGGGCGCGTTCGTAGCGGCGAATTCGCTCGCGGATGCGCTTAGGGTCTGTGGGAAACAGGTCGGCCATAATCCTTGAAAGGCAGGTTCAGAGATTCCGCGACCGTGTAGGCATCACACTCATGCAGCTTCCCGATAGTAATATTTCAGCAACCCACCTAAGCGTTCCTTACAACCGACTGATCCGTCAATTCGATTCATTGCTTTCCCGGCGGTTGGAAATAACAGTATGTTGTCTTTACCTTGATGATTTCTTTCGCGATGATAATGCACGAGGTACTCGCGGAGTGCACGTCTTAACGATGTTTCGCCAAACAGAATCAGCTTCGATAAACACTCATTTTTTACAGATTTTACCCAGCGCTCCGAAAACGCATTCAAATTCGGGCTGCGTGCGGGGAGACGCAGCGTTTTGACATCTCCGGATTCGATGATTTTCCGAAATGACTGACAATACTTGGTGTCTCGATCATGGATGAGGTATCGGCATCCATCGAGGAAACCCCACTCGTCCATAGTGACATTCCTGGCGATTTGCTTCATCCAGGCTTCATTGGGATGTGGCGTAATCCCGGCGACCTCAACGCGACGGCTCTCCAGATGGATAAAGAACAGCACATAATAAGTGACCAATCCGCGCAGCGTCAGTACCTCCACCGAAAAAAAGTCGGTGCCCGCAAGGACAGACATGTGAGCACGAATGAAGTCTATCCAGGTTGTACTATGCTGGCGCTCTGGCGCGGGCGGGATACCCTGGCGTTGCAGAATATTGCCAACCGTTTGATCGGATAGCGTATACCCGAGGTTCGCCATGGCGCCCACAATGCGGTCATAGCCCCAATCCGAATTCTCCTTGGCCATACGCACAACTAACTGTTCAATTTCACCGTCAATTCTGGGGCGGCCCGGATAGCGACGTGATTTAGACCCATCGAACTTGCGTGCTACCAGCTTCCGGTACCAACCCATGATGGTGTCGGGCTTGGCGGTATTAGCCACATCCTGGAGGGCTTTGCGGCCAAGCCGATGCGCGATTTCAGCGAGTGTAACCCGCTCCGCGTCAGTGAGTCGCAGCCGGGTCTTGAGCTGAGCTTTCAGTATCCGGTTTTCAGCAACGAGATATTCATAACGCAGAAGGAGTTCCTGGTCCACTGTCCCGGTGATGTAGGCCAGCATGCGTGCCCAATCCATGTAAAATCTATCTCCAGCTGGAAATTCTCGGCAAATCTTAAGCTAAATCTGAGGCTATGCAAAACGGCATTGAAACAGGTGCGGGATTTCTAAACTATTGATTTCCTTCTGTGGATGAGTTTTTTGACCACACGGCCAATGGTCGTGGGCAGGCATCGAATAACCCTTCATAGGACCGGCCGTTCGCAGGACAGCAGTTTCGGGGCTGAATCAGGCTCTTTCGTGCCGATAGCGGACATAGAGCTAGATTTCTTCTAGAGTCAGTGACGCGGGGTGAAATAGTTCCTCGATACTGAGCTGACGGCTAGCCAGGCCCTGCTCATGAGAATACCTGAATAGGGTTTCCAAGGTTTTCTTGTTGGAACTAATGCCATACGAATAGAAATTGGAGCCCATCTCCGCCACAGTATGCTCAAGCTCCTGGCCGTACCATGGCAGCATGTCTGACGCCCACCCCAGTCTGCTCATGTATTGATAACCCAACGTTTTAGCCTGCGAGTAAGCGTTGAATATGGCACTAACCAGCTGTGGATTCTCTTCCAGGAGTGCTTTGCGGACTGCCACGGCATGCATAATCGGGAAAACGCCGGTTTTCTTGTAATAGGCCAGTTCAGAATCACGAGAATTTGGGAAAAGGCGAGCTACTTTTGGATGTCCATCCAGGTAGGCTTGTGGAGTGGCTGCATGGAACAATGCGTCAACTTCACCCCTTACCAGTAGTTCAGATTCATCCACTCCTTCGGGGCCGGGTCGTATATCGATGCCTTGCGGAATTACGTTCTCCTGTTTTGAAATTTTACCCGCCTCACCGCCAGACGAATCCTTCCTTGAGAACACCCATTTCATAGCTTCCGGTGCTACCCCATATTCATCTTGGAGCATGCCGCGTATCCATGTCAGTGAGGTAGATGAGTAGCCAGGGGTTCCGATAGTCTTTCCTCGCAGGTGCTCCGGTTTTTCGATCCCACGATCAGTTCGAATGAAAATGCTCTTGTGCCGAAACAGCCTGAGCGGAAATATCGGCAGGAGAGTGAAATCCCTAAAATCCTCGTTGGCATAGGCGAGCATGTAGGGATGTAAACCAATTTCAGTTACATCCCATGTCTGAGGGCCGCTGAAGATATTTGTGTTGGCATCACCAATCCCCACTTTCTCAAACTGAGACGCACAGCCCTCAATTTTCACGCGTCCAGCAAAAAGCGCCTCCACACGGGGAAAGCGGTAACCTGCAGCCTTGATAGAGATGGTCGATCCCGAGGTTTCCCCCAATGCCATACTCCATGGCCCCACCGCTGCGGCCGCGGTCATCAACGTCTGCAAAAACGTCCGGCGGTTAAAGGCCGATTCAAATAATTTGTTACCTGCAGTAGTCAGATATATGGGTTCCATATCGGGCACAGCGCTCTCCCATTGATGAATTCATCATTCATAATTAACTATCGGGTGTAATGAAGTACAACTTTGAAATGTCCTGTCTGAGTCATTGCTGCCCTTCTGCACAGCAGACCCTCAATGTCCTTTGTCGGGAGTACAGGAGCCGTCTGACACGGGTAATCCAATAGTCTCCGAGCAGAGTATAGCAGCGGTCCTTACCAGTGACTATCTTCGGCCGCGGTGACCCACGAGCAACCGCTGATAGGCTTGGGAGATGGTATGTGCTACAGACAGGAATCGGCCAAAACGAGTCATTCGCTTACGCACAAAAAACCCCACTCATGAAGCGGGGTTTTTTGAATCATTTGAAAGTAAATCAGGCGATTTGTCTGGCGCAAACCGCTACTTATCGCTTTGAGTCCAGGGAAGCTCGAAATCCGCAACCTCTCGTGGGTCGAATGGAAGTTTCTTCGCATTTGCAGGAAGGTCATTCAGCTGGAGCGTTTCCGGTCGGGCATTCTCGATGCCGGTTAAAGCAGGCCCGCGAGTGGCATCAGGACGGTTAGGGTACTTCTCCATCCACAATTGATGCCGTTGTCGTTGGCGATTAAACATGCTCTTTACATGAAACTGCTCGATCATCTCACCGTGTGCCTCACGTGGGTCGGTATATAGATCATAGAACTCAGCGCCGGAAAGCCCTTCCGTGGCGTTAGCCCAATCACGCTTAAAACGACCTTTGACTGCGGCAGCCAAGCTTGTTCCCTGATAAATCATTACGTAGTCACGTCGGCTATAAGAATCGCCTTTCATTAACAATGCAGTCTGGTCAACGCCGTCAATAACTCTGTCGCGAGGGATATATTCGGTTGCACCACCAATGCTGGCAAAGGTGGTGAAAAGGTCAGTGATATGAATAATATCCCCAACAATTTCACCGGGCTGAATTACACCAGGCCATGTGGCAATGGCGGGTACGCGCACGCCACCTTCTGTGAAGTCGCCTTTGCCGCCTGTATAAAGAGTCTCAACCATGCCGCGTGGGCCATGATGAGTGAACGGCCCGTTATCAGCCATAATCAGGACAAGGGTGTTCTCAGAAATGCCTAAGTCTTTAAGTTCTTGCTGGAGTTCGCCAATAAAACGGTCTGTCCTTACCAGAGCCTCTTGCAATACATTCTTATTGGCCGTTCCCTTAACGGGGTCCCGCTGATCAGGAATGAAGGAGAGCAGAATCGGCCAATAGGCTACATAAAACGGCTCATTGGCTTCGTTGCTTTGACGAATGAAGTTGATGGTTCGTTTTTGCGCTTCGGTCTCGATGTCCCAATAGTTTTCATTGCTGGGTGGAGGGCCCCACTCCCGCGTTTTGCCACCCTTGGTGCCTTCCAGCGTCCAGACCTGGCCAAGCGGCTGCCATGAGCTATCAATATCGTAGGCATCTTTGCCGTAGAATTCAGGGTACAAACCGGTCACCACATTCATGGATTCGGCAATGGGTTGCCACATGCTGGGAACCTGGTTGTAAGGCGTGAAGAACGCTTCGTCGTAGCCCTGGTTATGGGCGTAACTGAACTCGGTGTCACCTAAGTGCCACTTGCCATAGAAAGCAGTTCTATAACCGCCTTTGCTTAGCACCTCGGCAATGGTGACTTCGTCTGCATCCATGCCCGCGTATTCAATAGGGAAGCTAACGGTATGCATGCCGCTGCGAATTGCATAGCGGCCTGTAATAGCGGCCGCACGACTCGGGGTGCAAGACGGTTCGGTGTACATTCGCATGAAGTTCACACCATCGGCCGCCATCTGGTTCATGTTCGGCGTTTCAAAACCTCGCACACTTTGAATTTCAGGAATGCCAATCTCACCGAGGGCGGTGTCATCCCACATGATGTGGATGATATTTGGCGGTGTGCCATGCTTTTCTTTTAGTGCGGCTAATCTGGCTTGAATTTCGGTGTCTTGTGCCGCCCAGTCCTCGCCATGCTGGGCCTCCAGAATGTAGTACTCGGCGTCGTGGACAATATCCTTCGCCATCCCTTGACCGGTCCATATAGCCAGCCCTATTGAAGCCAAAGCGAACAAGTTATTCTTCATGAATTTCCCCTTGAGAGTTATTTGGAGTTCTTCTGTACCGTAAACATATCGCAAATCTGCGACCAGGCATCCTGCGGACTGATTATGCCGGGAAAGAATACTGAGCCCTCAGCCATGAACTCGCTCAGTGGTGTAAACTTTCCTCCCATCTTCTTCCTCGCGATATCCTCTTGAGATAAGCCCATCACGTATCAGCTGCTGAAC
>JAPUIP010000034.1 GCA_027296925.1 Candidatus Poribacteria bacterium
CGCGCCTTGACTTCGAGGACCCGCACCGATAAATCCTGCTTTTAACATTGTCATTCCTTTCTGAATCCTGATCAGTTTAAATTGGGATTTTCCCCGTCGCTTCTGCCCGGAAATGATTCCGTGAGCTTGGAGCAAAGCCCCTTCGCTTTGCGGGCCCATGCAAGCTGGATAAGCGCACGACATTGTGTTGGGCCCGATTATCGGTGATTATACACATTTGCAAAGCAATGTCAACCCAAAACAGAAGTTTCCAATCAAGTTTCCCAATCCCGCGCAACGAGGCAGTCAAGCCCTTACAGGATCCTCTCCCCTCCCCCATACTTCACGAGCGGACAGGCACACATGTATCGGTGACGGTGAGCGACATGGATCGATCGCTGGTGTTATGCCGCGATATGCTTGGTTTGAAGGAGGTCGAACGACATCGGCTTGAGGGTGACGGGATCTCGAAGATGGCCGGTAAAGATTCCGTCGTGATGGAAGTCGTGCGGTTAGTGGCCCCCGAAATGGCAGGGATTGACCTTCAACAATACCTTGAGCCCGAGGGCAAGGTCTCGGACGCAAAGTTGGGGGACGTCGGCCATTCACATATCTGCTTCGGCGTGCCGAATCTGGCACAGGCTTATCAGGACCTCCGTGAAAAAGGGGTCAAGTTTGTTTCGGAGCCGGTCAGCTTCGACCTGGGATGGGCCATTGTGCATGTGGTATTCTTCGAAGACCCCGATGGGTACGTGCTGGAGTTGATGCAGGTGCCATACGAGACCAAGGTGTGACAAGGAGTTCGATATGTCAAGATATGATCTTCAGGGTCAAGTCGCTATTGTGACCGGCACTTATCCAGCCGTTAGGACTTCCCTCACGCCTGCAGCGATTTTGTCCCGATTGGGGAATACATGGTCTTCGAGCCCGGGGCTATACGGTATCGGCACATGGAGCGCACAGACACGTTTCACCGGCGCTTTCATCTTGGAAAATGTCTCGCCATCCTCGGTGACCACAGCGGCAATTTCGGCCGACGCGCCTGCGGTGGGGCCGGCCTCGTCAGCAATGACCAGCCGGCCGGTTTTCTGCACAGACGCACGAATCGTAGCGTGGTCCATAGGAACGAGGGTGCGCGGATCGATCACTTCGACAGAAACGCCTTCCTTATCAAGCCCCTCAGCGGCGGCAAGCGCCTCGTGGACGAGCCAGGCCAAGGCAACTACTGTGACATCGCTGCCCACTCGTTTGGTGTCGGCCACCCCCAACGGCACGGTGTACTCCTCATCGGGCACTTCACCTTCGAAGCCCATGAGTCGGCTGGATTCAAACGAGATGACGGGGTTGTTGTCACGGATGGCGGATTTGAGCAGCCCCTTCATGTCATAGGGCGTCGAAGGCAACACCATCTTCAATCCCGCGAGGTTCATGAACATCGAGTAAGGACTCTGGGAATGTTGCGCGGCAAGCTTCGTACCGCCTCCGACGGAGGCGCGAAATGTGATGGGGAACTTTGCCTGGCCGCCGAACATGTAATGGATTTTCGCCGCCTGATTCACGATCTGGTCCATGGCAACGAAGGAAAACGTCACCATGCCCCAGCTGACGATTGGTCGATAGCCCGAGCCTGCTGCGCCAATGGCGAGGCCGGTAAAAGCGCCTTCGGCGATCGGTGTGGCGCGCACCCGCTCGGGGCCGAATTCATCGACGAGCTCCGCAGGTGCGCTGGTTGCGAGGTGGAACGTGGTTGCATCCCGCCGCATCTCCTCTATGAGCGCTTCCATTCCGGCTTGTGCGTATGAGATTTTTCGCATAGTGGATTGTCCTCGTAATTATTCCGCAAATACGTCTTCGAGTGCCGCTTCCAGATCTGGAAACGGGCTGTCCTCGGCAAATTTGACCGCCTGCTCGATCGCCGCGAGGATTTCACCATCCATCTTTTGCCACCCTTCCTCGCTTAAAAGCCCCTGCGCCATCAGGTTGTCGGCAAGGCGTTTGATTGGGTCTTTCTGCTGCCACGCTTCGATCTCGTCTTGCGGGCGTGGGTCCGTTTGCCCCGGTCTTTCGGTATGCGTGCGCCAACGATAGGTTTTGCATTCGATGAGGGTGGGGCCCTCACCGGCACGCGCACGAGCGACGGCGGCTTCGGCGGCTTTATAGACTGCCAGCACATCGTTCCCATCCACGACCACGCCCGGGATTCCATAGCCGGCGGCTCGCGCGGCCACGTCGCCAAGGGCTAAGGTGTCTGCGGCGGCGGTACCGGCGGCATAGAGGTTGTTCTCGCAGACGTAGAGCATCGGGAGCTTCCATGTCGCGGCGATGTTGATCGACTCGTGGAAGGGGCCCGCGTTCGAAGCCCCGTCTCCAAAGAAAGATACGGCGACACGCCCCTTACCTTCGAGCTGGGCCGCCAGACCGGCGCCGGTCACGATGGGAATGCCGCCGGCGACGATGCCATTGGCCCCCAGCATGCCGATGCTGAAATCGGCGATGTGCATGGAGCCGCCTTTGCCTTTGCAGTAACCGGTTTCCCTGCCGTAGAGTTCGGCCATCATCCGCTTCAAATCGGCGCCCTTGGCAATACAATGCCCATGGCCGCGGTGGGTGCTGATGATCTGGTCGTCCTTGTTCAGGGCCGCGCACACACCCACGGCGACGGCTTCCTCACCGATGTAGCAATGCACGACGCCGTAGATGGCGCCTTCCCGATAGTCATCGGACGCACGCTCCTCGAAGCGGCGGATGGTCTGCATCGAGCGTAGCATCTCAAGCTGTTTCTCTGCTGTGAGTGTCATTTTGTATTCCCTCGATCGCTTTACAGGTGAACTATACCATTTACTCTATTTACTAATTCATCAGGTTCGCTAATGCCTTTTCTCGCTAATCCTACTGCAATTGAAAGAGCTCTTCTGTATGTATCATAAGGTTTTATTTGATGTAGCGCATTAAACACTGCCACGCCTCTATCTATCATGGGACCTGAATACTGATCATATAATTACGAATCTTCATTTTAATCCTCTGAGGAAGTACCGAAAAAGAGGTACTTAGGTCTCATCCGGCAGAAGTCGGCTGAATCGTATCCGAAAACGCCAAGGATTGCTTCTCTTGTTTGGCATCGTGAATTTGATAAAACCAGTGCAAGACTTTGCCAACAACTTGGGAGCCATCTTCTAAAAATTCATCTTTAACAGGAGGGGCATCTTCGTCTTCAGAATCGTCCCAAAACTCTAACCACCATTCACCGTCATCTTTTGATATTTCGACAGCCCGGCTTTGGGCTTCAGCATATATGAATGATGCAAGATTCTCTCCTCTGATGCTGACACATTCGATTTTGGATTGAACGAGAGCATCTTTGATTTGCCAAAGTTCCTGAAGATATTCGTCGATATTCATATCTTAACCCGAGTGGCTACCTATCCCAAAATTAAGTGAAAAAAGCCCATCAGAACTGGGAGATCGTTTGTAGTTAGGCGATTTATCGCCATTTTTGCCCATTGACGGCAATCAATTGCCTTACTACGAACCGAAAACCTGAAGATGACAACTTGCGTTATCTTAACACTCCTATTCAAGCTCCTTTGGGGAATTTACCAAAGGCACTGAACATTTGGAGAATCATGGATGTTTCCATCCCACGTAACAAGAGTTGCACCAAGTCGATTCGTGGCAATCACAATCAGCCTATCATGCATTTCCGTAATCTCGGGATAGTTTCCCAAATCACGGATGTCACTAAAGTCAACAGGTTCGATACGAAAGTAAGGGATTGTTTGTAGATCTTGCAGTAGCGGTGCAAACAAGTCTGTTTGACTGTATTTCTGTAGCAAATAGTAAAGTTCAGCCAGCACTACATAGTAAACAACTAAAATCGCTTTTCCTGTCTGCGCTTCAGCGAAAACGTTCGTAGCCGACGAAGATAACCGTGGAGAACCAATCAGATGCCAATACACGGCATGGGTATCTAGAAGATAGATAGGTAGATTCGTCACTCGGATACCTCCAGAATTTTCTTCCACATCTGGTTCATTTCTTGAAGATCAGCATCTACATCAATGTCTGGAAACTTATCTGCCCAAATGCCGTATAATGACCGATATGGCGGACCATTTTCCACCACGGATTCCGTATCAGTCGGCTGCACAACAAGAGTGACTTCTGCTAGTCCTGGCGAAAGACCACAAGGAACTTCCAGTCGGAGTACACGGTCTTCAGTTATTCGAGCGAAAGTGCTTATTGTTTTCATCACATCCTCCTGTTTTTTGTTATGAACTGTGTCCAAGATTCAGTTAAAAGCCTGACTTTACCCTCTTGTATTTGGAAACTGTAAGCGTTCAGCAGATCAACCAGAAACCGAGTTTTTAGGGATAGCACCTAGATCACAGCATTCGACTATAGATAGTTTTCCAGGTTGCTGCCATTTTGCTGAGTGAAAAACTCGGTTTCTTTCCTTCACGACCTGAACGGTTACGGTTGAAAGTTCTTACTATGCGGGCCGGTCGCCCTTCTGTACCGGCGCCGTCCGGCTGTCGACGCCGGGCAGCATTTTTGCCGGATCACGGGTAACGATGACATCGATGATGGTGGGCGTGTTACGCTCGGCGATGCCCTTAGCGAAAGCCGCCCCCAGTTCGTTGGGGTCGCATACGCGGATGCCCTGGCACCCGAGTTCGCGGGCCACGTTGGCATAATGGGTTTCGCTCAGATCGCTCGACTGATAACGTCCCCCGTACATGTTGTACTGGAGGGCCTTGACGTAGCCGGAGGCGGCATTGTTCACGATGGCAAGAGTGAACCCGAGACCCAGACGGCGCGCCGTTTCAAGTTCGCCAAGGACCATGTTAAATCCGGCATCACCGGTCAGCCCGACCACCGGTGAATCGGGAGCCGCGAGCTGAGCGCCGATGGTGCCCGGCAGTCCGTAGCCGATGGACGCGAACCCTCGATTGGCGATATAGCAGCGACCTGCGCGGTTCGAGTCATAGAGAAGTCCGGTCCAATGCGCCGCAAATCCACCGTCAACGACCAGAATGCCGTCGTCGGGCATAACATTTTGCAGTTCGCGGACCAATCGCGCCATGTGAATCGGACGCTCCTCGGACGCATAGCGGGGTTCGGCCTCGGCCCGCCAGGCGGTCATCCTTTCTGCCACTTCGGCCAGGTAGGATGCGTGTTTTGTTTGCAGGGCCTCGGTGTCGTCGGCCAGACTGGCATGGAGGTCGAGAAGTCCCTCGGCGGCATCGCCCCAAAGTGCGACGTCGGTCGGTGTGGTGCGGCCGATCTCTTCAGCCACGATATCGAGGTGAATGAACGGGACGCCACGCGGCATCAGGGCGTAGCGTTTGGTGGCAATCTCGCCCATCTTGCAGCCGACCGCGAGGATACAGTCGGACGACTCGATCAGGTCGTTGGCAATCCGCGACCAGCGACCAAACAGGCCCACACTCAGCGGATGCGTGCAGGGGATGGCACCCTTACCGCTCAATGTTTGGGCAACCGGAACGCCGAAGTCTTCGGCGAATCTTCGCAGCGCTTCGTAGGCGCCCGAGAGATGGATGCCACCTCCGGCGAGTATGATCGGGCGCTCGGAACGACGTAATCGCTCTGTGGCCCGAGCAACGGCTTCGCGGCCGGGGCGGGGACGCTGGGCCGGGATGCTGAGCGTTTCTGGATCGACATAGAGATCGTCGCTCGGGAAGTCGAACTCCCCGTGGGCTACGTCTTCGGGGACATCGAGCACGACGGGGCCCGGGCGTCCGGACGTGGCGATGGCGTAAGCGCGTCGCACGAGCTCGGGTATGCGAAGCCCATCTTCGATCCGAATCAGCGACTTGACCGCCGGGGCCAGGATTTCCGTCTGGCGCGCTTCCTGCGTCATGTTTTTCCAGGAATGCGCACGGTTGCTGTTGCCAACGATGACGATGAGGGGCACGCCCGCGTTGGTGGACTCGACCAGCCCCGTCACCAGGTTCGTGGCCCCGGGACCGAGCGTGGCATCGCAAATGCCGGGTCGTCCGGTCACCCGAGCCCATGCGTCGGCGGCAAAGACGCCGCAGCGCTCGTCATTAATCAATGTATGTTTGAGCCCTAGCTCGTACACTGCGTCGTAAAAGGGCAACAATTGAAACCCAGCCATACCGAACATCGGGGCGGGGTTGTGGCGCTTGAGCATCTCGGCGAGGGCCCGTCCGCCGTTCATGTGTAGAAATGAAGACATAGATCCTCCGCGGATTATGGAATGAGCAATTCTGCAAAAGCGGGCACGGTCATGCCAACGGTAGCGCCACGTTTCGCAGCTTGCGTGTTGATGTGCGAGATAATGCCACTTTCCCAGGCCGAACGCGCGTCGCCGATCCGAGCGCTTTCGTGCGCGACTGTGGCAGCCGGGATGGCGGCCCGATCCAGGATTTCGAGACGCTGAATACCGGCCTGATCGATCCCGACGCCGGCGTCGTTGAACACTGCGCCTCGCGCCTGTACTGCAATACCGTAACCGGGTCTTCCCGCAAGAACGCCGCCGTGCGAGCCCGTCACGATGATCGCATCGGCATCGCCGGTCTCGACGAGTGATGCTGAGTCGCAAGCGATTATCCGAACCGGCTCATGGCGCAGTAACTCACGCCCTTCTTCATGGGTTGGAGGATTGCCTTTGAACGGCTTCCCCCGGCGCATCGCCTCGGCGGCTTCCCGGCAGGTTTGGCCCGGTGAACAGCCAAGTGCGCCGGCGGCCTCGTTGCAGTAGCTGAGGCGTCCGCGATCCAGCATGTCAGCGCCGTCTCCGATACGCGCCGAGGTATGGGCAACCGTTGCGGCGGCTACTCCGAGCGGCTGCAGGTAATCGAGCGCTCCGATGCCGGCTCTGTCCTTACCGACTCCTGCGTCATTGAAAATTACACCGCGCAGACCGGCCAGTGCCGCCAGATACCCGCAGTAACGTCCCCCGTGGGAGCCGGCAACGAGCACGGTTCCCCGGAACTGGGGCCCGAGTTTGGTAATGCTGTCGGCGAATTGAACGGCTTGCATGCGATCGCCCCGCTTCGCGGGATTGTGACCAAAGGGAATCCCTGTGGGGCTTTGCGAACCGGCTTCAACGGCAGGAGAACTTCCTTCTCGCTCGTATTTCATGTCAACTATTATAACATCACTGATATAGAACTAACAATACCATAACAGGATTTCTTTGCCTGTCATTTTTTCTTTTACTTTTGGCGGGTTATCATAACAGCATTCTATCGATTCAGCAACAAAAAAGCGAGGGCAAGTTTCCATTCTGGACGTAACTTCGTATCATTAAATTGAACCTGATGAACCGACTTCGGAAGCGAGGTGAGTGGAGAATCCATCCGATGCAGAATTAGTTCGGATGTAGTTGTCATCAATACGAGTTTTTCACTTAGCCCTGATCTGAAGATCGGGCTGATAGCTCAAGTCCACTGAAGTGGACTCGGATTGTTCGTTTTAGTCGTCTTCAGACGACTTTGGCTTTGAGCCTGAACTTCAGTTCAAGGCGCCTGGGTTCATAAGTGAAAAACTCGTATCATCAACATCGGTGCTCAGGCAGACAGATATGAGATCGAAGTCAACGCCACTTGTGATAAGGCAACAGGGAGATCGGTAGAGCTTAGGGCGTCAGTTTTTTCACATTACTTCTGAGACGGTTCGCCAATGGATTGCAAATACGGACGAAGATGTCCTTGTAGATTCTGACGTGCGGCAAACAGATGCGCTTTGACTGTGCCAATGGCTCGCCCCAGCGTGTGAGCAATCTCTTTGAGTGGAAGCCCTTTTTGATGGTGAAGGAAAAAGATCTCGCGTTGTTTGGGTGGAAGTTGGAAAATGGCTTGGCGGATCTGGGCGAGCAGTTCCTGGTTTTCGACCGCTTTTGATGGCGGCGGGAGATGGGGCTCGGGAAGATTCATCCAGAAATCCGCCGATGCGGATGGTTCAATCACGGCTTTGCGCGCGGCGTTTCGACGGTGGAAATCGATGCAAAGGTTGGTGGTAATGCGGTAGAGCCAGGTATAAAATTGAGAGCCCCGCTTGAAATCAGGGAGCTTTTGATAGGTTCTGAGAAACGCCTCTTGGGTGAGATCTTGCGCATCTTCCGCGTTTTCGACAAAACGACGGGCTAATCGATAAATGCGATCTTGGTAACGGAGAACCAACTGATCGAATACCGATTTCTCGCCATGTTGAAATTGCTCGATGAGTTGCGCATCATCCGGGAACGTTTGAACACAACGTGGAAGTACGTCCTCATTTTTGCGTGGAGAAGCAAAGTTGGGATTTATCTCGTGCGACGGGTCATTTCTAATCATTTCGCCCAGCTCCCAAAGAAAAGGTTCGCGCGATTACCGCCTGAAACTTTTGCTACCGCCTCGACTGCTATTGTTGATAAAGCTGTCTTTTGACGCCCGGATTTCTTTCAATTTCCCATCATACCGCAGGGTGACTTGAAGCGATTTGATTCGTTCGACTTTGGCGCCGGCGAACTCTTCCCCGATTACCACATAATAGATCTGCTGCGTTTTATTGTTCCGGATTAAGGCTTTGCTCTTGCCTGCTTGCGGATCAACAACCGTCGCAATCAGTTCAAATGATGGGCCGGGTTTCGGTTCCCTATAGCCGAGTGGGCGGAAGAGGTTATGGGTCACGATGACCT